>DAOWFD010000040.1 GCA_030638185.1 Candidatus Aegiribacteria sp. | reverse complement strand
ATTTACAAGAAGATACGTCTCAAATGGATGACGTGCGCCCGCTGAAGGGACAGTACGCAAGGTTGCAACCCCGTTTCCAAGGATTTTATGGACGCCCTGCGTAGACCACAGGAGCCATGAGAGTTCCTCAAGGCTGACAGGGGCATCTGTGAATTTTCTTACGCTTCTTCTTGAGCTGATAACTTCAAGGATATTCAGATCGGGAATGATCCCGGGTTTTACCACAGGAAGGTCTATAGCACTGCCATCTACCGGTTTCTGAAGATCAGGAGGTTCTATCCCCTTTGATTGGTCACTTCTGAAGCCTTTCAGCAGATTCCAGTTCGCTTTCAGGAAATTCATTTCGGACATGAATTGTTCCTTTCTACCAGTTCAGAATATCTTCAGGAGTGGTATAGACTATCCACGATGCGAAAAGTCCGCCTTCTGAGAGTTCTGTTCTCCCGGCGAAGAACAGGTTTCCCCTTGAGTTCATTGAAAGGCCGTTGCTTGTGTTCCAGAGGCTGTCACCTGCGTACATCTCCCAGAGGATGTTTCCCCAGGGATCTATTCTGTATAGTACTGCATCGTACTTGCCGCTGCCTGAAGACATGGTGTTCCCGAGTATGATGTATCCTCCGGTTTCCGGTTCAACAACGTCCCACGCGGAGTCGTTGTCTTTTCCCTCGATTTCAAAAGTCCAGATCTCCTCCCACGAGAAATCCGTTCTCACGAGCCAGATATCCGACTGGTAGCTGCCACTCTCCATTGTTGATCCGGCGATAAAAAAACCGCCTTCGTTTGATTCAATAAGAACTCTGGCTGTCTCATGGCCTCCATGGTCGTAGGTTCTGGAGTCTCTTCCAATACCTTCCTCGTTGGTGATAACTATATAAAAATTACCCTCGCTTCCTCCAGCAAGGGCAAAGCCTCCATCCCTCAGGGCAGTTACGGAATAAGCTATTTCCGACTCCGATGTTCCGAATGACCTTGACCACTGAAGATTGCCGTTGAAGTCAACAAGGACAAGCCATGCGTCCTTTCCCCCTGTTCCTGTTGATTCTGTATATCCCGCTGCGACATAACAGCTGTCTCCCGCCAGGGCGACATCGTAAAGAAGGTCATCGCTGAGATTCTCAAAGCGTTTGCACCAGATGATATCACCGAAATAGTCGAACTTTGCCAGAAATCCATCACAATCGGTTCCTGAGAAGATACTTCCGCAGACTATATATCCTCCCGGCACCTGGAGGACATCCTGGCCTGTTGTAGCAATACCCCAGCCGGTAACGGTTTGCCACTGGACAAGACCCTGCGGGGTATATTTCGTCAGAAGAAGGGAAGTTGTCTCCTCGTCTCCGAATACGGATTCTCCTACACAGACAGCTCCACCGTCATCCGTGCAGTCAACTCCCCAGAAGCGGCAGTCAAATCCTGTTGTCAGATTTTTCTCCCAGATGATCTCCGGAGGACCTGAATGGGCAGTGGATGCCGACAGGAGGATATTTAGTGTAAGTATAATGAGAGGAGTATAATTTGTGGAGCGAGCATGATCCGACGGAAACATTCTTTCGTTCCCCCTTCCCGACCTGCATAGTACATTTGGAGTTTTCCACTAATACGTGAAATCCATATACTCTATATCTCAATTAATACACCGAATCCGACTACAGTGCAATTCCGTTATTTCTGCTGCTGATGGCCGGAGAATTATGATGTTCGCGGGAGATATAATATCCATGTGGATGCAGTATGTTTTCCTCTCCCTTGAAAGAAACTGAGTCTAATCATCAAACGGAACTTCAACAATGTGTTCGTAAACCTCATTGTAGAGATCGGAGATCAGCGTCTGAACACGTTGGACCGTCTCGGCTTTGGGGATCAACTCAGCCTGCTCACTGTCCCTGCGTTTAGCCTCAATCGAATTTTCCTTAAGGGAGCGTTTACTAACAGTAAGGCGTAGCGGTAGCCCGATTAAATCGGCATCGGTGAACTTCACACCGGGGCTTTCTTCGCGATCGTCAAAAAGGACTTCTACACCCGCATCGATCAGCTCTTCGTACACGCCCTGCGCAGCATTCTCGGCGCCCTTCAGCGAAAGCAAATGGACTTCATAGGGGGCGATGGTGATGGGCAAGATTAACCCGTTCTCATCGTTATACTCCTCGGCGGCGGATGCCAGCAATCTGCCGATGCCGATACCGTACGACCCCATGATCACGTATTGTGCTTCGCCGTCCCGATCTAAGAAGGTGCTATCCATGGATTCAGTGAAACGGGTTCCCAATTTGAAGATATTCCCGACCTCGACACCCCGCGAGGCATACATTTCTGCATCACATAAGGGACAAGCGAAGCCATCTTCAGCGAGCGTAATGTCGGCGATGACATCAGCCTTGAAATCACGTCCGATATTGACGTTCTTCAGGTGATACCCTTCTTCGTTTGCGCCGGTGATGAGGTTGGGCGAATAGGGGATTAAGTCATCGACGATGACCGATGTATCCTTCACCTCGATGGGAGATGCGTAACCGGGCACGGCACCGACAGCGCGGATTTCTTCGTCGGTCGCCTGACGCAATTCCTTTGCTTTCAGGATATTGACGAGCTTTATTTCGTTCAAGTTCATATCTCCGCGAACGATGGCGAACACGAATTTATCGTGTTCTTCGGTCCCTTCGGGGATCGTGGCAATCATGAACACGGCTTTGGCGGTGCGCGATTTGGGAACGCCGAGGAAGTCAGCGAGTTCCTCAATGGTTGTCATCCCGGGAGTTTCGATTTTTTCTACCGGCAGCAACTCTTCTTTTTCAGGTTCGGGTTTTCGAAAACGTGCGACGTGCCGGTTGGCGGCATAGCCGCAATCATCGCAGATCAGCAGAGTATCTTCACCTACGGGAGTGAGATACATAAACTCGTGAGCCAGGCTTCCACCCATCATGCCCACGTCAGACTTCACCGCGATCACAGGCACGCCGCAGCGATGGAAAATATTGAAATAGGCCTGGTAGTGGGCGCGGTACTGACGATCGAGCCCTTCCAT
>DAOWFD010000401.1 GCA_030638185.1 Candidatus Aegiribacteria sp. | reverse complement strand
GAAGTCCCCTCTGTATATGCAGAAGGTGTTGAGCTTCTTGTTTACGATCTTTCAGGTAAGCTTGTACGGAAGCTTACCGAAAGGAACGGAAGCATTTTCTTCTGGGACGGCTGTGATTCCTCCGGGGATGAAGCTCCATCCGGTGCCTACATCATCCGAGGGATTGTTGAAGACAGGTCAGCTTCGGTGAGGTTCGTGAAGTTGTGATAATGCTGGGGGTTGGATATTTACTTGCAAATAGGATACTGGTTTTTTCATCATCTACAGCTTCTTTATCGCTATTGCCAGATCGGTGGTAGCGATGCCCGCGCATCGTTTTTCTTTATAATTGTGTGGTTATCTCTTTTTCTCCCAGAAGATCAATACGTTTCCATTTGCCTGTTCGAAATCGGAGGAAGAATACCAGGGCGAAGATTGCTATGTACAAACTGGTGAAAAGCCAGAGAGTAACTATCCCTGCGTTTTGAACAGTGTAGAGGTAGATGACTCCGGGTATCCATAAAACCCATGCCAGCAGACCTGAAGCCCATACTACGAATTTCGTATCCCCGGCTCCCCTGAGGGCTCCGCTGTACATTAGATTGACCGCATCAAAAACCCCCCAGACGGCGATCAGCGCCAGGAGTTTACCGGCAGTGGATACCAGTTCTTCAACGGTACATACGGAATCCGGACTGAAAAACAGCCTTGTGTAAAAGCCTGGAAAAAGAACAAAAGTAGCGGCCAGTGGTACGAAGTAGCACAGGGCAAGTAACAGGGTCCGCCTGGTAACTTTCACTGCCATATCATTTCTTCCCATGCCTATACACCTGCCAACAATTACTGTTGTAGCGAATCCAAATCCAAGCAGCGGATTGAATGTTAGATTATTTACTGTTAAGACAAGGTTATTGGCTGTGAAGTCAATAGCTCCAAGCCGGCCGGCGATGAATATGAAAACAGTAAAACTGGCAACATCCATGAATATCTGAAGGCCTGCCGGAAAGCCGAACCTGATTATTCTCCCTGTAAGTTTTTTTGAGAACCTGAAGTTTTCCCTGGTCCTGTATTCAACAGCGGTTTTTCCAGTAAAGGCAGCGATTGTAAGCAAGGTACCCGGTATAAAGGACGAAATGGCTGTTGCTATGGCCGCACCCTTGATTCCCATTTCAGGAAAACCGAGTTTACCGAAGATCAATATGTAATCAAGTAGAACATTGATCCCCGCTCCAGTTATGACAGCCAACATTGTGGGAACGGTTTTACCACGGCCGTTCCAGAAGGATGATGCCGCGGCAGTGAATACCGGTCCTGCCGCTGAGAACATGAGAATCTGGAAATACACCTTCTCAAGCGCGATTATTTCCGAAGCATGACCGGAAAGATCAAAAAGAAGGCTTCCAGGTATTGCGAGAGCTGCAAGAATCGGGGCTGACAGCATTGTAAGAAACATGCCCTGTGCAAGGGATTTTGAACATCCTTCTTTATCCTCTGCTCCGAAATACTGAGCGATAAATGTGCCGGAGTAAGAAACCGTGCCATAGAAAATGCAGAGCAAAGTAAAGCTCAGAATACCGGCGGGAAGGGCAGCCTGAAGCTCCAGCTGACTGTGCTGCGCAAGGAACAGCCTGTCGCAGAACATCATTATCGTTCTGCCTGCCATGGCCGCAATTATGGGAAAGGAGATTGCTATTATCTCCCTGTAGGAGTCCGGAGACCGCTCGGGCATTTTGATCCGCCTTATGGAATAGCGCTGGCACTATCCAATGGTAAAAGATGATGATTAAGGAATATCAAGCCATCGAACATACAGTAATATTCTCAGAAGGGGTGGTACCGGATCAGTTATCTATGATAATATCTCCTGATACGGTGCTGATCTCGATAGAGAATTCTCCATCGCCGAACTCCGATGAGCTGCCCACGATATCATCAGTAATGTAAGCGTTGAAAATATCCTCTATTTCTATTGTGCCTGAAATCGTTTCGATTTCAACTTCTGCATCGATACCCAGATTAAGTGTAATACTTCCGTTTACCGCTGCCAGTTCAAGATCGTCTTCAAGAGCATTAATGACACACTCAATATTTCCGTTTACAAGCTCAGCGATCCTGATTCCTGGAGATTCACTGATGTCGATATTTCCATTAACGCAATGAACAGCGAGCTCACCACTGAAGCCTTTGGCTTCGATATTTCCATTCACAACCTCAAGAAGCGCTTCGCCATTTCCGCCATCTATGGATACGTTTCCGTTCACTGAAGCGAGTTCAATCTCAAGATCGATATTTGAGGGAATTTTCAATGTGAAATCCACTCCGCCGTTTTGCGATCCTCCCCAGCTTTCATCGTAATCAACTTCGCAGATAATGCCGCCGGATGTATTGCAGTCAACGGTAATGAATTCCAATTGTTCTTCACTGCTGCAGGTAATCGTGTAGATAACCTCCACCTGATCAGAATTCCATTCTTCAACGGTGATATCTCCGTTAATAGTGAATATCTCCACCGGATCTCCGGATGAAACCTCCACAGTAATATTTTCTTCTGTTACCACATCCCCGGCATAGACACCGGTAACAAGAACCAGGCAGACACTCAAACAGGACAGGATAGATTTCATGACTGACTCCTTTCAAAGAAATAGCTCTCCTGAAACAAGATATAAGGACAATTTTACAATTTGTCAAATATATATTGACATAATTAATATATTTATTATATTTATTAGTTATTCAATTACTTATTTCAATTCGATTTCATTATCTTTCATCGAAAATGGATAAAATAGCGTTCAATCCCTGCTGATTCCCACTTTGCTGTGGATACCGTTGACCAGTACATTTAGGGTGTGCATTAACAACTTGCTAATGCCTTAAGCTTAATATCATCATTATTTTTACTTACTATATGCCTGATTTCTTGACATACTTCGTGCAGTTACTATTGTATGCTGATGTTTGTAATAGTAAAATTAAATAAGGAGGTTTCAATGAAACTTGTCGCTCTTTTGCTTCTTGTTTCAGTCACAGGTATTTGTGTGGCTGACCCGAGTCTCGTTCTCGTACACTACGATGAATTCAGTGGATATGGTACCGCTGTACTTACAGCAATCAGCAATGTCTGGCCCGGCAGTACTGTGCTTTCTGTATTGGGTAATGACTGGACAACATTCAACGACGCACTTGCAGCAGATACTTATGACGTAATCATACTTGAGAATTGGTATTGGAGTAGTGATGGCTGCAACTGGCCTTTACTGCTTAATATTTACACTACAACTGATACCCGCATCTTCCTTGCTGACTGGAGACTCAGCTTTGGAGCAACCGGGGTGCAGGATCTGATGATAGCCATGGGAGTTTCGGGGGTAACAACAAATGGAAGTCCTCTACCTCACTACGCATGGGAACCAGCACATGAGATTTGCGTGGGTATCTCCGATTGGAGCCAGGTAGATGTGGGTCTTAGTATTTACAGCAACAATCTGACCCATCCTAGCGCGGTTCCTGTTACTGGCTGGGCAGCTACCGCAACTCCGGGAATGGCAGGAATATGTATTGCGAGCGATGGTGTGAGCATAATCAGCGGTTATACTCCGGCTTACTCCACTGAAGGTGTTGCCATCTGGGAGAATATCCTTGAATTCATGGGTGATGGTCTTGCTCTCCAGCAGTCAACCTGGGGAGAAATCAAGTCCAGTTTCTAATTCTCTGAATACTTCCGCGGGGCAGTCCCTTCCGGGATTGCCCCTCTTTCTATAGGAGAAGCGCTATCATATCATCATGAAAATCTCCATTAAGGTCTCAGGATCTCTCATGGAATCGCTTTCCGGGGGAGAGAAGTACTCGGTAATACCGTCTGAAACTGTTCGGTATGTCGCATGGATTTCCTCGCTCCCGGAGAACCATCTTCTTGATTCCTCAAGAATCTCATCGTAGTTGGCATTTGAATAGAAAGTAAAGACTGCTCCACCGTTATGGTAGAGGATTTCCGCATATTCCGTCCTGGCGGCGCGTTCACATGAAATGGTCACAAAAAGCAATATCTTGCCACCGTACTCTTCGTCCAGTGCCCAGTAGAATATAATCTGCTTCCTGTAGTTGCCTACCGCGGGATATGGTACATCCGTGGGGTTGATGTCGATGACTGTTCTATAGAAGCTGTATTCATCTTCCATCATAGCTTTTATCTCGCCGTAGTGTTCTCTTATTTCCTGAACCTCCGGCGGTTCGGGTGGAACGGTATAACCAGTGATGATACAAAAGGTTATAAGCAAAGATATTGTCATATCACCCTCCTGAGGTTAATACCCGGATAGGCCGGATCCATTTCTGTTTCCAGATACAGTATCGAATAGATATGTGCTTTTCAGTTCGTTGACAACCATCAAATATATTTCTATTGTGGTTTTTGTAGTGTAGAATTGTTTATAAGTGTCGAAATTGACGTCCGGCTCCGAATGGCGCGGCCCCAAGAGATCGGCCCAGAAGGGATGGCCTTGTTGAAGCTTGCAACATGGAACGTGAATTCGATAAGGGCACGGCAGGAATCCGTTTTACGCTGGCTCAGGGAGGAATCCCCGGATGTCCTGTGCTTGCAGGAGATAAAGGTTGAGAATGAGCTTTTCCCTTCAGATCCTTTCGTTGAAGAGGGTTACTACATTTCGCTTAACGGGCAGAAGACATGGAACGGAGTTGCTGTACTTTCCAGGGAGGAACCTGCCGAAGTTATCCGGGATATCCCCGGCGGTTTTCTGAACCACCAGAAGAGAGTCATCACTGTCAGATTTCCAGGTCTTACAGTTATGAATGTCTACGTACCCAACGGAGGAGATGTCATGCTTGACAGGTTCAGGGACAAGCTGAGTTTCCTGGATGAGCTGAATGATTATATCCAGAAGCTCTCCAGCAGCGGATCCCTGATTGTAATGGGAGATTTCAATGTTGCGCCGAAAGCTGATGACGTATATGACCCCGAGTACCTTGAGGGAAAGATCTGTTTCCATCCCGAGGAAAGAAGCAAATTCAGAGAGATCATCTCCTCAGGAATGACGGATATCTACAGGAAATTCAATCCCGAGGGGAAGGCGTTCAGCTGGTGGGACTACCGGGCTGCCGCTTTCAGAAGAAACATGGGGATGAGGCTTGATCTGATACTTCTCAACGCCGCTGCCGCTGAAAAAGCTGTTTCGTGTGAAATCCAGGTGGAGCCCAGAAAATGGGAACGACCTTCGGATCACACTCCGGTTGTTCTGTATCTTGAGGATATCTGAACGGACCTGTTCTCATTTATACACCTTTCGCAGTAACTTCTGTGGAACCGGCGTGCCGTTTCGAGGTAAATAAGCCAGAACACATTAAGGCGATGGAGAAATGAGATCCAATTTGAAATACATGCTCAGCCACCAGCATCCCGACCCCCATGTACCGTACGAGGGCACATACAGGTAGGAGAATTCTGAACCGGGCTCAGCGGGAGGTCTTACTCAGGCTGAAGGATCCATTACCCTTCCCATAAACACTATTGAGCCGGATTCCCTGTCCAGTATGAAGAACATGAACGGCCTGTCGATGTTCATTTGAACAGGCTGCGGTGGCATTGCGGTAATTCCCATGACAACTGCAGTAGCTGCCGCTGCTTCTGTGCCGGTTTCGTCAACCTTTACGAAGGCTTTGTGCAGAACCTCCGAGATGAAAAGGTCAGGACTTCCTGTAAACCCGCTGAAATCGGCACCGCCTCCGAAGGCGGATTCCATTCCTAGTGTTCTGAGCATCTGACTCAACTGCATGCTTCGAGAAAATTCGAACCTTGGCATGGATAGATATACGTTGCAGAAGGAAAGTCTTCTTCTGATCGTCTCAAGCTTGACAGCGTCGAACTCCTGCTGGAATTGCCCTATGTCTCCATCGGGAAGGAGTATGAGCATGCTCGCATTGCCTGCGGCATACTCAAGCTCAACGGCTTTGCATCCTTCAGTGGCAACGTAACTGAAAAAATCCGTCTGGCTCATCATCGGAACATCGATTGTAGAGCCGTCGACCAGGGAGAACGGCGCATCCTTTGTAAAATGTTCATCGAATGGTTTTCTCCAGGAAGCCTTAAAGTAAACCGCGTTCGTCAGCACGACTCTTGTATCTTCCTTCAGCACACCCGGGGGAATCAGATCCAGTATTCTGTTCAAGGTACTCTCGGCAACCCATTCGTTGATGGTCTCCCGCGAGCCCTCGGAATCATTGATAAAATCAAGGTTTCTAACTGCGGCGCTGTAATATCTGGTTACTTCTGCAACGTATTCATCCAGCAGGCTGAAACCATCCTGAACCCAGAGGCCGTTTGATATTGAAAGAGTGAAGGGGTCTCCGGAATCCGCTCCGGAAAGATCGCCCGAACTGAGAGTTTCAGTCAATGAATGGAAAGCCCTGTTGGTTGATTCAACCGGGAGCGTAAAATGAAGAACTTCTGCCATTTCGACAGATGTCTGTCCCCTGGCACCCGCGTAGGTCATTCCAAGCGCTGATGAGATACTGTAAGGAGAGAAGAAGATGTTGTCTGATTCCTGTATACCGCACACTTTTTCATAGAGATCCAACGCGAACTCATTATTACCCAGGACCAGCTCCTGAACCGCCTGGGTATCCGTAACTGGCCTGGAATCAGGCACCGACAAGTTTTCTTCTGCCGAGCAACCTGAGACTATTGTAAGAAGGATGGCTGTAGTTGCTGATAGATTCGTTAATACTTTCATTGCTTCCCCCTATCTGATTACGTTTCCGATGATACAATATTACGTATAGAATATTCCCGTGAGTGGTCTATGTCACGTCCTGGAGTTTTAACAACAAACGTATTCTTCCAGCTTTTGTTTCGAAACGTTGCAGGTAGTTGTGGACTTGTAGGCTTGCGAATACAGTTCCCGGACATTTATCCGGGAACCGTAAGAGTTGTAACAAGCTGGAGACCCTCCCAAATGAATACCCACCGGGCTGCCTGCTGTGCGTAAAATGAGGGGAGAAAGTTTCCGGTATCTGTTCATAGAATTGACTGAGACCTATTAACTGTAGTATTCTCAGTTCTATATTAAACAGGTATTCGCAAACTGAAATAAAGAAGACAGGATACTTTTCAAGCCTTAACCCGCATATTTTACCAGCGTTCGTTTCGAAACGTCTAGCCAGTTGTGGACTTGAAGGTTTGCGAGTACAGAATCAGGACATTTGTCCTGTAAGCGTAAGGATTGTAACAAGCTGGTTCCCGGGAGAACCCGGCAAGTACGTCGAGGACGGATGTGTGAGTTTAACGAAGTAGACGCAGCTGTATTCGTCGCTGAAGTAGAAGGCTGGTAGGATTTGCGGGTTATTGGACATCATTGTTGCAGGTGAGGGCAGATACAGCATGAAGTTGCAGATGCTTTCGAGCAGGATATTCGAGTCTGTTCGCAGTCTTGATACCATAATCGTAGTTGTAATATGCCTTTTGGTCACTGGGTTCCTGCTTGCCACATGGTTCGGGCAGGTTCCCGTGTTCGGAGATGCCATCGGCTATGGCTATTCTTCAGCGTACTGGATGGCCTGCAACGGCCTGCAGCCCGTGCCGGCTGGAGAGGGCAGGGGTGAACAAGCGATGGGGCATCCAGCTTTCTTCTTCTGGCTCTGGGCTGTTCTCATGAGATTATTAGGTAACACTCTCATTACCGCAAAATTGCTTCCAACGATTGCTGCGGGTTTTGCCCTGGCTGGTATGTGGAAATTCGCAGAGAATATTTCACGAGACAGGATAACTGGTCCATTGGCGGCACTGGCTCTTTTAGCCAGCCCCCTCTTCCTGGCACAGGCTTTCCGACCACTACCCGATAGCGCCCATCTTGCTGCCGTTGCATGGTCTTTGTATTTCTTCTCGCGAAGGGACAGATTCAAAGCAGCACTGCTATGCGTTGCTGCAACGGTCTTTCGGGAGCAGGGGATATTCCTGGGAGCAAGTTATATCCTGGCAGAACTGATCGAGTACAGGAAACTCCGATTGAAGAGCGTCCTGCTCTACTCGTCTCCGATGCTGGTAATCATCGTGACAGGGTTCCTGAACCTCAAAGTGAACGGCTATTTCTTCTTCGCAACCTACCTGGGAGAAGCGTCTCCTATGCTGGAAAAAAGCTGGCTGATCAACAGGATAAGGTTCTTTGCCGGACACTTCCTTGGGGAAGGCTTCCGATGGATTCCCGTTTCTGCCTGTCTGGCACTGATTTTCTCAGAGAAGAACAACAGACTGGGATTTGAAGGTATTTTAGTACTTCTTCTGCCCGCCATTTTCTATCCTCCTACACGGATTGCATATCTCGGTGCTGTCGTGATTCTGTACGGATGGTCCATTCTCAGGCGAGGAAAGCTGCCCTCGATGATAACCGTCGCCGGGTTGTCCTTCGTAGGTATGCTGATTGCTTTTCATGTGTTGATTGTGGCAAAGGCGGCTGACCCCGCGCTGAACCTTTTCAGGTATGTTTTCGGAGCATACGTACCATTTATTGCTTTACTTGCTGCAAGGATTTTCAGTGCAGGGCGGCGTATTGCAGTACCTTTATGGTTGATGTTCTGCTTGCTGACATTTTATTCCGCGGGTACCGTGAAGTACATCTGGCAGCCTGATTCCTCTCCAATGGGTCTGGTTGAGGCGGTGAGATACAGGGAAGCGATATCCATCTCGGATAACCCTCTTACGCCGAATCCGATGATTCTTTCAGAACCGGCTCTGGGGTACGTTGACGAACCTGTCACCTTTAACCCGGAGCTTCCGGGATACCTGGTGACTTCCACCTGTGAATCCACTCCCGAAAGAGTTTCCAACCATATTCCCCCGGGATACAGTCTAACCGGCGACACAGCGTTCGTATGGCGTGAGCAGGGCCTGACGGTGTTATCCCTTGGAATCGAACCTGTACCAAGATGAGATTTCTAATGCTCTATCCGCCCAGACCAGGATCCACAAATACCGTTCCACCAGTGGGTCTCCTGAGCATAGGAGCTGTTCTGGAAAATCTCGGGCACGAGGTAATCCTGATCGATTCGGCCCTTTCCGGACTCAGGGGGGATGCCCTGGCAAGGCATGTGCGCGGTTTTTCACCCGATATGCTTCTGGTATCTGCCTTTTCCAGCGACGTTACAGTTCTGACCACTGAACTTCCCCTTCTGAAAGAATCTCTTGGGAACACCCCACTGCTGCTCGGGGGACCTCATGCATCCTGCAGAGGGGTGAAAACCCTGGATGATCTTCCGCAGGTAGACACCATATTCCTGGGAGAGGCCGAGGAATCCATTGTCGAATACCTTGCAGACCCTTCTGCAAGAATACCGGGAGTAATCAGGCGTATCGATCCATGGGATACCTCTCCTCGACATGTGGAAGATCTATCGATACTCCCCATCCCAGCCTGGCACCTGGCTCCACCTGCAAACTATACCGGCCTTCCGAACGGAGTACTTTGCAGGAAAATGCCCTTCGCTCCCATCATCACCACCAGAGGCTGCCCATACAAGTGTACCTTCTGCGCTGGTTTCCGCATAACCGGGAGGCGGATCCGACACAGACCACTCGCGATGATATGGGACGAGATCGATCTTCTGGTGAACAGTTTCGGCGTGAAGGAAATTCACATCGAGGATGACAATTTCACGTTCGACGCTGATTACACCGCCCGGTTCTGTGAGGAGGCGATCCGGCGGCAGTACCCGGTTTTCTACTCTACTCCCAACGGCGTGAGGCTCGACTCACTGGACGAGCATATTCTGAAACTCATGAAAAAGGCCGGGTGGTACGTGATTCACTGCGGAATCGAATCGGGAAGTGACAGGATTCTCCGATCCATAAAAAAGAACCTTTCCACCAGCGGGATAAGGGAAAAGATATCGTTGATAAACCGGGTTGGGCTGAGCACTGCAGGGTATTTCATCCTGGGGCTACCCGGCGAAACGGAGGACGACATGAAGAAGACAATCGGTTTCTCACTGTCCAGCGACCTTGCGTGGGCGCACTTCGCGTCTTTCCTGCCAATACCTGGATCGGAAGCGGGAGACCGCTGGTTCAGGGATCATCCCGACTCTGAAGGTATATGGAAGATTTTTGATAATACCAGGTGTCCAGCTCCGCCTGACGGGGTATCGAGGGAAACCCTTATCCGTCTTCAGAGAAATGCCTTTCTCCGCTTCTATCTCAGACCCGGCCCCATGTTCCGTCTCTTGAGACAGATATTGAACCCGGTAACACTCCGGTACCATCTGCGTCGATTCGGGAATTATCTTCATACAGGCAGTTCATGGCGGCGCGTAAAACCCGGGATAGAAACTCCGGTATGATACGCGGAAAATCCATTACTCTTGTCATTCCAGCCCATAATGAAGAGGCCGGCCTTCCACACGTACTCAGGCAAGTCCCTGTGGAAGTGGATCAGGTAATTGTAGTGGATAACTGCTCAACTGACGGTACCTCCAGGGTTGCTGCGGATTTCGGATGCAGGGTCGTCAAGCAACCTTTGAAGGGATACGGACATGCCTACCAGGCCGGGTTCGGGGCGGTCGAATCGGATCTGATCGTCACCGCCGATGCGGATGGAACATATCCCGTGGATCGCATATCTTCCCTGGTAGAAATACTCCTCAAGGAACAGCTGGATTTCATAAGCTGCAGCCGTAAGCCGGACGATCATGCTAGGAACCTGAATAACATAATGCGCTTCACAGGTAACTTTGTACTGTCAGCTTTCACCATGCTCATCTACTGGCACTATATCAGGGACAGCCAGTCCGGAATGTGGGTATTCCGCAGAGAAGTGCTTGACCGTATCAGGCTCACCAGCGGCGGAATGGCCTTCTCCGAAGAGCTGAAGATAGAGGTTTGGTCTCTAGGAGATATGAAGTGCAGGGAGGTGGACATTCCATTCAGCTATTCCGAGAGGATGGGCAAGGCAAAGATCAATCTCTGGCGGGACGGATTCAGAAATCTGGTTTTCCTTTTCGCTAAGCGCCTGGGAATACCCATGACCAGGGCTTAGCAGAACGAATCGAAAAAGCGGAGAATGGATGTAATCGTGTCTGGAAAGATGAAGTGGCAGCTGAAACTGATCTTGACCCTGGTCTTTTGCGGTTATGTGTTTCTGGTTTTTTCACCGATGCTGCATTCATTTTTTGATCCACAGGAATTCATCACATTCCTGAATCCTCTAAGTGCAGAAATGCCTGCGGGGCAGTACATGATTGAAAGCTGGAGCTGGATCAACAATCAGGGGGAGATGATCGGCTTCTTCAGACCCCTGATCAGTGCTACATTCATGCTGGAGTATCCTCTATTCGGTCTTAATCCACTGGCATACAGGCTGGTTAATCTGGCAATGCATCTGTTATGTGCTTTTTCCATAGCCAGGCTGATAATGTTATTGTCCGGCAAAAAGTTGCTGGCAGTATCTGCGGCCGTGCTGTTTTCCGTGCATCCTGGAACTGTCGTTGCTACAGGTATGATCGTAGCACGACATGATATTCTGGCATGTCTCTTTTCAGTGTTGGCTCTAAATTCAACTGTTATGCTCTCAAGAACCCCAGAAGCAACATGGAAGGCAATAATGCCGGGCATTCTTGTTCTACTGGCAGTGAGCAGCAAAGAACTGGGCATGGCAAATTTCGTCGCTCTGCCGATCATGTATTTTCTCTGGCCGGGGCGGAAAAAATGCAAGCGAAACACTCTCTATTTCATTGCATCCCTGATAATAGTTGCGATGGTTTACCTGGCGGCAAGATATTTAGTATTTGGTGATCTAGGTGGCTACGGCAGCTATACTGGATTAGCGGAAGTTCCCGCACATGTGGCCATTCTATTTTCACAGG
>DAOWFD010000399.1 GCA_030638185.1 Candidatus Aegiribacteria sp. | reverse complement strand
CTTCAGGCGTCCCTTAGAACTACCCAGGCTATGTACGTTTCCCTCAGGGAATCAGCAACGCAGATAAACAGGATCGTCTTCGATAATACTCCTTCTGAGCTTTTTATAACTTTCTTCATGGCATTGATCGATGTGAAGGAAGGGTACATAAAGTATGTGAATGCCGGTCATAACCCTCCCTTCCTTGTGAGGCAGGACGGTCATGTGAAGAAGCTTTCCAAAGGGGGTATCCTTCTGGGGATAAAGGCAGACGCGGAGTACGAAGAGGGAGAAATATTATTCACTCCCGGAGACATTCTCTTTATGTACACCGATGGTGTATGCGAAGCGATGAACTGCTCAGAGGAGGAATATGGGGAGAAAAGACTGGCAAGGATTGTATCAGCTAACAGAAGACTTCCTCTCACTGACCTTGTCCATCTTATAGAAAAGGAGGTTGAAGTACATCACGGTTCAAGCGACTACGACGATGACTTCACTATATTGGTAGCAAGATTGAAACCCGACGAATAATCAGTAATTACTATTTCACATAACATACTTTCAGGGAGAGTTTTTTATGATTTGGGCCATGATTGAAATGACCATAAAGTGTCCTGAGTGTGATGCACCGGTTCATGTAGATGGACCGTACAGGAAGGTGTTCTGCAGAACTTGCCAGTCTGACATAGAATTTCCAGAAGAGGTCTGGGGAGATCTGCTGGAAGATATCAGAGATGAGATCGTTGAATTCGAACCAGGAGAGGGTACCAGCAGCACTATCTTCGGTCATTTCAACATGACAATGACCTACGGAAAGCTTACACCCTATTGTAGTAAGTGCAAGCGTGATTTCAACATTGAAGAGGATTACAACGGTACCGATAAGATAACCTGCCCTGACTGCGGTACCGTAAAGCCTGCATTTGCTGCACCCGAATGGTTCAGAAAAGCTATTAAGGGAGCCGTTCTTATAGCAGGCGCATGGCCGGAGATGAAAGAAGTCGAGGAGAACAAAGCAGTTTCAGATCCTGTAGCGTTCAGCTGTCCCCAGTGCGGCGGTTCACTGATGATAGACGGGAAGGAACGTCTGGTTCGGTGTGAGTACTGCGAGACCAGAGTTTATCTGCCTGATGACCTGTGGTTGCGACTGCATCCCGCAAAGAAAAAGACCAGATGGTTCGTAGGCTTCGGGAATATACCATCTTCCTCAACTGATTTAACCGTTTAATTTACTGGATTGACACAACAGTCAGTACATTTCGTACAGTACCAGCCTGCCATCCAGTTTACCGTTATGAAGAGGGATCTTGATCGAAGATTTCAGTCCCATACTTTTGATCAATTTTCTTTTTCCGAAATATACCCATGCCCTGGTACCAGAGCAGCGCTGCTTCAGAAAATCACCGAATTCCTTCATGAAACCCCCCATGTTTTCGTTCGATCGGAGTCGCAGTCCGTAGGGGGGATTTGAAATTATGGTCATGTTTTTCAGTTCATCGATATTAATATACGGGGCGGTTTTCAGGTTTATCCTGTCTCCGGAAGGCAGCAGACTGCAGTTGCACGATGCTGCATTAACCGCTTCCCTGGATATATCAGAACCGGCGATCAATCCCTCTGGAAGCTTTCGGATTCTGGAGTTAATCGATTTCCTCAGAATTTTCCATTGTTCTCTGTCGAATTCGGGAAGATTCTCAAATCCGAATCTTTGCCGGAGATAACCGGACGGTATGCGGCAGTACTTCATCAGAGCTTCGCAAAGAATGGTACCTGACCCGCAGAAAGGATCGTAAAGGGGAGTGGACCCGTCCCATCCGGAGAATTCAACTAAGGCTGCAGCAAGTGTTTCCTGCATGGGAGCTTCTACGGATTGCTCGCGGTAACCTCTCCGATGCATAGAACCACCTGAAGTATCAAGCCGTATATAGGCCCGGTTCCTGAATATCCGGAGGCCAATCCACAGGTCGGGACAGATAGTATCGATATCCGGCCTTCTGCCATCCCTGTCCATGAACCAGTCGGCAATGGCGTCTTTTAGTTTTAGAGCAGCGTACTGCGAATGGTTAATATTTGAATCGTGTACGGAGGAGAAAATGGCAAAAGTGCTGTCAGGGGTAAGGAATAGAGACCAGTCAATAGATCTGGCTGTACTGTAGAGATATCTGTCACTGTGGCAATCAAAGGTAATAATTGGAGCAAGAATCCTTGAAAAGAATCTGACCTGATAATTAATTCTGTAAAGGGTTTCAATGTCACATTGGAAAAAGATGCCACGGTATGCCATTTTGAGTTCGCAAGCTCCGAGGCTGCGAAGCTCTTCCACACCAATAGACTTGAGGTCTTCGGCAATCATACCGAAGAACCGCCCGGTTTTTTGATACTCCAGCACCACAACCTCCGAGGACATACTACAGTTCTTCGACTTATCTGACGCAATATACAACATATTTTCATGCGACTGGGGATATCTACTAATTGACTGTCCTATTGATATTTCTGCTTACAGTGTCACAGCTAGCGATAACCGCAGGTTCATCACTTACAGGATATGTAAACGACGATAGCAGTGACGTAACAGAGGAAAACGGATCGTGCTTCTTCAAAAGGCGGAATGTTGACAATATCGAGGATATCAGCTGGTATGAAGCTTGGAGTGAGGGCAATTGGGGACCCATCCTGGATCCCGCAGGTATTCTTGATAATCACTACGCATTCAGCTGGCCCAGAATGGTAAGGTTCGGCTTCGGCCTTAACTGGTAACAGGAAAATACATGAGGACAGAATCGATTCCAGATTCAGGTTGACCGGGCCTGAAAAAACAGGTATTCCTTATTGCAAACATTCGCATCAAAGGAGTCAGAATGCCCCATTGTCATACTTACTTGAAAAAACTTCGTGATCACGGCTATAGAATCACACCTCAGAGAGAAATGATCGTGAAGATCATTGCCCATTACGGTAGACATATGTCCGCTGAAGAAGTGATGGAAAAGATAAGAGAAAAAACCAGTTCCATAAATATTGCAACGGTATACAGGACACTGGATCTGCTGGTTGAGAACGGATTGGCAAGCCGGTTTGATTTAGGCAATGGGAAAACAGCATACGCAACCAGTGAGCATGGTCCTCATGTTCACCTGGTCTGCAAGCATTGCGGTTCGGTAACTGAAATAACTGAAAGTGATATCTCCGCATCTCTTGATAGAATTGAAGATCTCTACGATTTCGATTGCCGTCCTTATCACTTTTCTATACACGGCCTATGCAGGGATTGCAGGGATTCTAAGACCGATTGACATTTTCCATTGAACACTCCCGGAGTATTGACAGAAAAGATCGGGGAGGGAATAATTGCGAATAATTGTTAATGCGACTATTCGCAATAGGAAAAGGGAGGAAAATGAAAATCAGAATTGAAGTACTTCTTGGATTATTAATTACTGTCAGCAGTACGGGGTTTGCTCTCGATACCACTGAAGCATTCGATCCAGGATTCAGCGACCTTGAAGTATATTTCGGATACCATGGGCTTGATAATTCTTCGGAATCTTCAGTTGTTTCCGCAGAAACCCTTATCGGGATTGGTGTGACCGGGAATTTTTCTACTTATGTCAGTTATGCCGTTGAATCAAACGGATATCTGGCCAATACTGAAGATTGTTTTACAATGGGGTTGTTCTGGACTGCAATTGAAAATGAAACTGTGAAGTTGGATTTATTTGGATCCACTGGTACAGGTGGCAGCATAGCCTTCGGGATAGAATCAAACATAGACTTCGACAATTGGGGATTCCAACTTCAGATCGAAGAAACACTCGCAAACAAGAACTCTTTGGAAAGAGAGCAATTTACAATGCTCCAACCTCTTCTTTACTATAGATTCTCCAGCGGAGTTGAACTGCTGTCGGCAGTTGATCTTGAATATGCAGGGAATGAAAGTGGAGAAAAAGAATTCGATTATTCATCAGTCTCCTTCGGGGTTAACTTCCCTGTAACGGAATCAATAGAACTGATATCACAGTTCGATCTGATAAACACCGGTGAAGAAGAAACAGAAACAGGAATATCTTTCGGATTTGTTGCCGGTGTTTAATTTAGATCGGGAAAGAGGCTAATATGAGAAGAATGGCGATAATACTAACTACTATGCTGGTTCTTTCCATGACGGCTGTATCATGCGGGAGGGAAGAAGCCGATCAGGCTGGACAGGAAATAACTGATGAGAATATACAGGAAGATACAGGGGAATTAAGGATCACCGCCAATGGTGAAGATTTCGTCCGTTCAGGGTTTGTATCACTGGATGGATGGCACATCACATTCAGGCACCTTTACGTAACCATCACAGATATTGCAGCTTACAAGACCGACCCTCCGTACGATCCTCATTCGGGCTCCGTGATAGTCGGGAATACCCTGGTTGAGTTGAATGGTGTTTTCACTATCGATCTGGCTGGCGGTGATGAGAATGCAGAACCGATTGTTCTAGGAACCCTTGATGACGTTCCAGCAGGACATTACAATGCGATTTCGTGGAGTATGGTTCCTTCAACCGAAGGTCCTTCCGAGGGTTACACTATCTACCTTGATGCCCAGGCGGAAAAGGGAATGGAATCCTACAACGTACGCCTTGGATTCGAAACCGGTTACAGATACTCCGCAGGGGATTTCGTGGGTGACGTGAGGAAAGGCTTCGTGAATGTAGGAGCGCCCGGTGAACTTGAAATGACTTTCCATTTCGATCACATTTTCGGTGATATTGAGCAGCCTGTTGATTGCGACCTTAACATGATGGCTGTCGGGTTTGAGCCTTTTGCCGAGCTGATGCAGGAGGGTACGGTAGAAGAAAATCTGGCGACCCTTGAAGGAAAATTGCCCGGGGAGACATACACTGAGCTGTTGGAAGTTCTTTCCACTCTTGGTCACACGGGAGAAGGACATTGTCATTGTACAGTAATCCCGTAAAGAGCCTTCTGCTCGCTGCAGTTCTCTTTTTGATTACTGCTCCTGTCTTCGGGCATGGAGCACGTGTTACCTGGGAAATACTGGGTGATTCAGTACATATTTCGGCGTCATTTGATGATGGGCAGCCTATGGACAGTGCACAGGTCACCGTGTTCTCCGGAGCTGCCCCAACAGTGCCGTACATTCTCGGCATAACTGATGATTATGGAGAATTCGCATTTGTGCCCGATAGAGAAGAATCGCTGAACTGGGATGTGCAAGTCCGCAAAGCCGGACACGGGAACATTGTTCATGTATCACTGGCTGAAGATTCTATAGCCGACAACGAACAGGATAGATTTACCACTCTTCAGTTAGTACTTATGTCAGTCTGCGTTGTATGGGGCTTTGTTGGAACCGCTTTTTTCTTCGCATCAAAACGGAAAAGGTATGATGCACATACCTGACGGGATGCTACCAGGGGAAATATGTGCTGCTGGGTACGCTGGTACTGCTGTTTTGACATGGTTCTGTATAAAAAAGGCGCGTAGCACCAATGAAGATTCAACCATAATTGTTTCCAGGGCATCGGTCATGGCTGCGGCTTTCTTTGTTGTATCCTGGGTTCATATTCCCCTGCCCCCGGTCAGCGTTCACCCCATTCTAGCAGGTCTGATGGGGATTATACTTGGTTGGATTTCCTTCCCGGCAATTCTTGTTGGACTTTTCTTCCAGGCGGCGATGTTCGGTCATGGAGGTTTTACGACTCTCGGGGTAAACGCTCTCTCCATGGGCGGGGCTGCATTGCTTGCCTGGGCTATGTACCGATTGCTGAGAAGAAAGCAGGGAGAAAGGGCTATCCTCATATCAGGATTTGTTGCCGGGTTTGCAGGTGTTTCTCTGGCAGTGATCTTTACCGGCTCTGTGTTGATCCTGACGATACCTGCATATATCGATTCTGGAACAGAATTGTCCGCTATTCTTGCCATGGCAGCTGCTCACCTTCCACTGGCTCTGGCGGAAGGAGTATTCACCGCTCTTGTTGCCCGGTTCCTTCTGAGGGTTAAACCTGATATGCTGTTGTAACATGCCTCACGAAAATCGCCGAAGAAGAGTATTCGAAAACTGGGATACATCCCTTAAAATTCCCAGCCTGTTTCTGCTTATGATGTCCATGGCCTTAATCAGGGACCAGCACCTGATATCCCTGCTGCCATGCATCGCCGCCATTCTGTTCATTGCATCAGGAGTCCCTTTGTCGCTGCTTCTGTCAAGGTTCCGTGCTCCAGTTGTCTTTCTCCTGTTCGTCAGCGTATTCCTTATCCTCTTTTCTGGAGGTGACACTCTTGTCAGAGCAGGTCCTGTTGTCCTGAAATCGCGGGGAGCCATTCTTGCATTGAATACATGTGTGCGAGTATTGAGCGTTATTACTGTGGGAATAGTTATGATCTATACAACGCCTCTTTCCGGTTTGTCAGGAAAACTGAAAAGAATGCTGATTCCCCGTATTCTTGTTGATATCGGTATTATGACCGGCAGGTATATAATGGTCATAGGTGAAGATTACAGTAAAATGAAAACCGCCAGAAAATTGAGGGGTTATACGCCAAGGAAAAGCATAGCTCGAAGGTTTGGTGTTATTGTTCCAACTGCAGCTACATTGCTGATAAAAGGATTCCAGCAGTCCGAGAGGGTTTTCAAAGCGATGCGAATCAGAGGTTATGGAAGCAGCTTTACAGGTGAAGACAGAGGTTATGCCCTGAAAAAGACCTCTAAATCCGGGATTGTTATGTTTCTCGCTACTGTAACTGTATCCGTACTTCTGATAATTCTGGAGATCACTGTTGAAACCGCATAAATCGGAAAACGGCATACAGAACGGCACTCATATATCCGTAAAGGATCTGATTTTTTCCTTCCCCCGGCAGGAGTCTGTTCTTAAAGGTGTTGACCTCGATGTAATGCCAAGGGAAAAGGTCGGAATAATCGGACCCAACGGATCTGGTAAAACTACACTGTTTCTGCTTCTGGCAGGAATACTTGCCCCGGATTCAGGTTCTTTATCCGTTCTTGATTCTCCCGTGAAAACTGGAAGTTTTAACAGTGATCTTGGTTTTGTCTTTCAGAATCCTGATGATCAACTGTTCTGTCCTACGGTCAGGGATGACCTGGCCTTCGGTCTTCAAAATATCGGGCATTCAAAAGAAGAAGCTGATTCAATGATCGATGCATACCTAAACCGTATGGAGATGTCTGATCTTGCTGAAAGGCCTCCCCACAATTTATCAGGGGGAGAGAAAAGAATGATATCTGTTGCAGGAGTGATCATTATGAATCCTGCGATTGTAATACTTGATGAACCGGAGTCCAGTCTTGACAGCAGGGCAAGAAGGCAGCTCATAGAGTTCCTCCGTAATTCAAGTGAAACACTGCTGATCGCTTCTCATGATCTTGAGTTCCTGCTTGAAACCTGCGAAAGAACAGCACTTCTTGATAATGGCAGGATATGCGCTGACGGCTCATCAAGGAGGATAATGGGCGACGAACCGCTTATGAATTCCCACGGTTTCGAAAAGCCCCATTCTCTCGTTCCCCATGTTGAACCACATCACAGGATTTAATTTTGTAAGTGTCGTAAGTGACGTCCGGCACCGAATAGATGTTTGACTGGGGGTTTCTATGGTAGTATGGTCAGTTTCAGGCAGTTACCGTGATGACGAAAATCCAGATTTCAATCAGTAAATATGGAGCCCAAATGACGATATCTAATCACTCAGTGGGAATAGCATTACCAGGATGGTCAATGCCGGTTCTCTTGAGCTTTTTCCTGGCGAGCACAGAGCTTGCTGCTCAGGACTTCACCAGGATCACTACTGGTCCCATCGTCAACGACGATCGCTATGCAGAGGGATCCTCCTGGGGGGATATCAACAACGACACCTACCTGGATCTCTTCATTCCCCATGCCTATGACGACCGATCCAATCTGCTCTTCATCAATAATGGCGACGGCACCTTCGATCAGGTTACGGGGGGACCGGTGGTCACCGACATCAGCACCTCCTCCGGGTGCAGCTTCGGCGACTTCGACAACGACGGCCATCTGGATCTCTTCGTCCCGAACTGGAATGGAATCAGCAGCCATCTGTACATGAATCAGGGAGGTGGCATCTTCATCAAAATTACCTCAGGGCAGATCGTCAATGACGGTGGCTGGTCATTCAATTCGAGCATAGTCGACTACGATAACGATGGCAATCTGGATGTCTACGTCGACAACGGCACCTTCACTACCTTCGTTGAAGACAATTTTCTCTACCACGGTAATGGTGACGGCACGTTCACGAAGATAACCGTAGGAGACATAGTCAACGATGATGAGCACTGCCTGAGCTCCAGCTGGTGCGACTATGACAACGATGGCGATCAGGATCTAT
>DAOWFD010000227.1 GCA_030638185.1 Candidatus Aegiribacteria sp. | reverse complement strand
TCTTTTCTTCACTTCACCCTCCCCTGTACGTTCTGTTACTGTCGATCAGTCCTTCGTTCAACACGGTTCCGGCCGGATCTTTTTGCGTCGTACAGTGCTGCATCAGCAAGGGCAATGGTTTCTTCAAGGCTTCCGGTCGAAGTTTCAGCCACCCCTATGCTGCATGTAACGCGGAGTTTGCTCCCGTCGGGCAGTACATGATCGGTTTCCTCCATTCCTTTTCTCAGCCTTTCAGCCAGCTCCAAAGCTCCCTGCATTCCGGTCTCAGGCATTACAACGCAGAATTCCTCACCTCCGAACCTGCCTGCAAAGTCGGTCTCACGTAGAACTCCAGTCATACTTGAAACTGCCGAAACAAGAACAGCATCCCCGGCCAGGTGGCCATGCGTATCGTTCACCAACTTGAAATGATCGAGGTCGATCAGCATTACAGCCAGCGGCCTGTCATATCTCCCTGCCCTTGCGATTTCCTCATCGAATCTCTCCATCAGGTACTGACGGTTAAAAAGCCCTGTGAGACTGTCGGTTCTGGCCAGGCGCTCCAGCTCGGTTTTCGCCTGAATTCGCCGGGTAATATCCTGCACTATAGTATCGAAATGAACCAGCCTACCCTCTGAATCGAAGGTACCCCTTGCATCGTAGGAACCGATCATTTCATCGCCGTTCCTGCGTCTCAGATGAACCTCGTAATCAAGTACCGAACCTTCTCTTCTCAGATGTTCTATCATCCGGGCACGCTGTGCCGGATCAATCCAGACATCCTCAAGAGGCGCATCCTGCAACTCTTCAAAGGAATCGTACCCCATCATTCTTATAAGGGCGCTGTTCGCCGTCTGGAGTATTCCCTTCTCGTCGGCCCTGTAGATTCCCACGGGGAGATTCTCCTGCAGGTTTCTGTACTTCTGCTCGATCTCGCTCAGAGCCCGGATTATTACTTCCGGATCCTCTCCGGGGATCCATTCTGTCAGAAAAAGAGGCTTACCGCGCTTTTTAATGTTAAGTGCAGTAGTTTCTATTCTGCACCCGGTTTCAACCCCTGCGAAGGGCAGCCTTATTGAAAACGAAAAACGTTCTCCGGGAGGAAGGGAAGCGAGTCTGTCGAAGTAAGACTCATCTCGAGAATCATCATGAGGAAGTTCGAGTACTTCGGAACCGTCTTCGGATATCCTGACCATCTTGAGAAATGAATCCCTGAACGCCTTGCTGGTCAGAATTATGCGTCCTCTGATGTCCAGCACTGCAATCCTTAGCGACGATCTCCAGAACAACTCTCTCAGTAGTTCGTCTGCATTATCGGACATAGAAGATCCTGTTCGTTATCCTGATAGTGTCAGATCGGCCGCGAAAAACCCGGTACTCCAACCCGGATTCCATACTACTCTCCTGCTTCTTCTCTCAAACGTTGAGAGAGTAATTTGAGCGAGAGATCTTCCCCGCTGATTCTCCTGAAGAGTTCCGGGAAGGGATACCTTCCGGATACACCTACGACCTCATCCAGGATGAACCTGCCGAACAATTCCGGTCTGTCGGTAACGTCAGAGACCCCTTCCCTTTCCAGGAAGACCTTCTCCAGCATGTCACATGTGAGGTCTCCCAGGAGGTAGTTGTGGAAGTAGATCGGATGCGTAGTATAGTGTATCGTGCTGGCCCAGAATGGCTCATCTGCATAGGGTTGCTCACCCAGAACTTCCAGGTTCGTCTGCCAGATCAGATGGTGAATGTCATCAATATTCTCTATTCTGTTCCGATAGAGAGCCTGGTCGAAAAGTATTCTGGATACCGATTTCAGCTGATTAACCCGGTTCCAGAGCTTCAGCTGCCTGAAATTCTTCCCTGCCACCTCCAGATTCTCACCGAAGAATCGTGAATAAAATGCTTTATGCTCCCTGAAACCGCCGAAGAGATTCGCCATACCCTCGGAGACTATCCCGCTGATACCCATGTCCAGGATAATATCTTCTGCATCGGTGGTGAAGCTGTGAACAGCATGACCGGTCTCGTGGAGAAGAACGCCAAATTCGAAGTACCTGTCCCTGACATTGGCGAGAATCCTGGAATCAACACCCGTCTCAACCGGGAAATTGTATCCCCACTCGGATTTGTTCTTTCTGGGGAAGATATCGTAGGTGATGTTCATTCCGGTTATATCGATGCCGAACATGCTGAACAGCTCGCTTATGGGTCTGAAATAATCGGCCATGTTAACGTGCTGGTTCAGTTCCGGGGCGATCTTCCCTGAGATGAAGTCAACATCCCATGGCATTACATGAGAATCACCGATGATCCTCTCGCCGAAACCGGAGCAAATTTCTCTCATCAGCGGAAGCGCCGAGTTGACCTCATCCTTCCAGGAATCGAACATGGCCGGATCCAGCTCCTGAAATTCAAGTTGATACTGAACGAAATCAGGGGCTCCATACTCCAGTGCAAACTCCTTCCTCAGGTCGAGAAGCTGCAGAAATCCTGCGTTCACCAGGGGAACGTTCACCTGGGTTCTTGCCAGGAAGGCTTTCTTCCTGAGATCTCGGTCGGCTTGAGATAAGAGAATCCTTAATATCTCAGGTGATGTCATCTCTCTGCCATCAACGGTACATCGGTGATTATTCAGAACGGAGGAAAGCTCGTTGGTTTTCTCGCGGATTGCCAGAGACAGCTCGTTCAGTGTCGAAGAGAGGTGGTATGGCCTGAAGGTCCTCTCCATTATCTCAACTCGCCTACGGTCAAGGAGAGAGAGATCCCCGGCCAGGAGATCCTGTATAGTATTCCAGCTCTTCCTGCTCTTCAGTTTCTCCTGGATTTCCCGCTCGATGCCCATGATGCCGAAATCGTATCCGGTTGTGTAATTCGTCCAGTTCAGCCGGCTGGATTTTACGTTCAGATCCCTGAGTTCCTCTGCAATTACGAACAGTCTGTTCATCTGGACTCTTTTCACGATTATGTAAGTGCCTGATCTGGTCTCGTCCCAACTGCTGCAGGCGTGTATTTATTTACTGAATATATAAGCCCTCATCATTCTGTAAACTTAAGAAACACCGGAATTGAATCAGCAAAGGAACAATACGAGGGGGTTGCGGATAGATTGATAACAGATTATTCTGAGATTGGAATTGCTCAAGTAGCCGTATAATCAGCCTGGGTTGGAAAACCGGTGTCATTTAACGGATGGAGTCATTTCGATGAAAGTCGAGCTGAAGAGAAGACTCACTGTTCTGGATGTTTTTTGTGTTGCAACGGGAGCAATGATCAGTTCGGGGCTATTCATTCTTCCCGGATTAGCTTTTGCTAAAGCGGGTCCAGCTGTTATCATCTCTTATATGATTGCAGGGATATTCTGTATTCCTACCCTGTTAAGTATGGCAGAATTAACAACTGCTATGCCAAAAGCCGGTGGAGACTATTTCTATATTATGAGAGGATTTGGTCCTCTTTTAGGAACCGTTGCCGGTTTTTCAACCTGGTTCTCATTAAGCTTAAAAGGAGCATTTGCGCTGATAGGTATGGGGGCTTATTTAAGCATCCTAACCCCAATCCCTATAGAAATTATTGCTCTGATCTGCTGCATTTTCTTTGTTGCTTTGAATCTACTGGGAGTAAAGGAAGCAGGAAGATTTCAGGTATTCTTAGTCATTGGGCTGCTTGTAATACTTTTGATCTATGTTCTATGGGGTTCCAGAACAATCGATCTTCAGCACTTCACACCACTCTTCTCCAAGGGATTAGGACCTGTATTCGCTACTGCAAGTTTTGTTTTTATTTCTTACGGAGGATTGACCAAGGTTGCCGCCTTAGCTGAGGAAACAAAGAATCCGGGGAAAAATCTTCCGTTAGGCATGTTACTGTCCCTGATTGTTACCTCAATCTTCTATGCTCTGGTTATTTTTATAACTATAGGTGTCATGAATCCTGAAATTCTGGGAGATAGTCTTACTCCAATATCAGACGGAGCAGGAGTATTTGGTGGAAACGCCTTGAAAATAGTAATAAGCATAGGGGCATTTTTAGCATTTATTTCTACAGCCAATTCAGGGATCATGACTGCTTCAAGATATCCATTGGGAATGAGTAGAGATAAGCTTTTACCTGATAAATTTCAAAAATTAAGTCCGAAGTTTCAAACTCCTTACGTATCTATTCTTTTGACCGGATTGTTTATGGTTACGGTTATTGTGTTCCTAAAACTGGAATTACTGGTTAAGGTTGCTTCAAGCATCCTGATCCTGCTTTATATTTTTGCGAATTTAACTTTGATTTTATTCAGAGAGAGTAAAATTCTTAGTTATAAGCCTAAATTCCATTCTCCTCTTTATCCATATATGCAGGTTCTAGGGATATTAGGAGGGCTTTTTCTATTGATTGAAATGGGCACATTCATTGTTTTTCTGACCATGCTATTTCTCTTAGCAGGATTCTTCTGGTACAGGTTCTATGCTCAAAAAAGAACCACTCAGGATTCTGCCCTGATCTATGTTTTAGAAAGGCTTGTATCCAGGGATAAAGAGTTAACTTCTGATAACCTTCTTACTGAACTGCGGGATATCGTTATTAAGAGAGATGATCTTACGAAAGACAGATTTCATAAACTCATTGAAGAATCTACGGTTCTGGATATCGAAAAGGTTAAAGAGATGGATGATTTCTTCAAAGATATTTCGAATCTCCTTGCCGAAGAGCTGCATTCAAAGCCGCAGGATATTTATCTGAAATTCGTAGAGAGGGAGAAGGAATTCAGCACTGTTCTGCGAAAAGGAATGGCAATCCCCCATATTTGCATGAAGGGTGTAAAAGACGTTAAAGCTCTTATAGTAAGATCTAAAGCAGGAGTAATTTTCCCTAATGATGAAGTGGTACATATTCTTTTTGTTCTTATAGGTTCATCCGGAGAGCGAATCCTGCATTTGAAAATACTGGCAGCTATTGCTGAAATTATGCAAAATCCTGAATTCGATAAAAATTGGCTTGCAGCAGGCAGTAAAGACGATTTAAAGAATCTTCTCCTTCTGGCTGACAGAAAAAGAAGCAATAAAAAACAGAAGGAATCCGAATAGAAAAGGATACCCGGATGATGCAGATAGTCTGTTATCCGTACCGCTCAAGGATTATCGGGTGACTGCCTGCATGCCGCCACCCATTAAAGGTGAGCCTGCTGCTATTCCGTTCTCATTATGAGGTGATAGCCGAATGGGGTTTCAACTATATCCGATATGTCTCCCGGCTCAAGTGAGAATGCTGCTTCATCGAAGGCGGGAGTCATTACATCTCGGGTGAAGGCTCCAAGGTCTCCGCCATCACTGGAAGAAGGACAGTCGGAATGCGCAGTCGCTGCATCGGCGAAACTAAGAGAACCGTCCAAAAGACTTTCCTGAATACCTTCAATAAGTTCAAGCGCTTCTTCCTGAGTTCTTGATGCCGCACTTCTTTCAGCCCCCTGGTACGCAATAAGGATATGACTGGCCTGAACCGTTAGTTGTCTGAGAATGATGTGAAATCCGTAGGAAGTTGTAAAAACGTCGGAAACCTCCCCGGGTTCGAGATAGAAGGCAACTTCATCAAATTCAGGAACCATCTGGCCT
>DAOWFD010000116.1 GCA_030638185.1 Candidatus Aegiribacteria sp. | reverse complement strand
TGTGACCAGATAGAATTAGCGTAAATAGCATAAAGGAAAGGGCGGGGTTTCCCCGCCTTTTTCTTTACTACATGATATGTAATACTTGCTTGGTCTTTTCATCAATCCCTGAGAGGTCATTCACCACGAACTTCAACGGTAAGAACATTGGATTCCCATGGATAGAGTATCCATTGAATCCTGTGGGTTCCCGGTTCCGGCGCTTCCATAACATGAATTATTCTGATTTCGTCACCCACAGCAGCAGTATCTGTGGATATCATTATCGTAATGCGCTGCCCGTCAATCAATTTACCCTTGTCTTCATATAAGGGATACCTCAGAGCAACGGTCACATCTTCCTCGGGGGCATCTTCTATGGTGTTTCCAATGCGGATGTACAGGCCGGGCCAGTGCTGGAGATATGTGGGTATACTGTTTTCGGCTGCGGATTCATACGAACTGACTGCTCCAGAAAGAACACCGAATAATGTCAAAGACAACATCAATACAAATGGAAGTTTCATCTTACTGTTTCCTCTATTTGCGCTGAGCCATGAATTCACAGTAGGACGCAACGGTTCTGAAACCGAGTTTTTCGTAGCATGAAATTGCCGCAGGATTATCGGTTCTAACGTTCAGCCCGATATGATCAACGGTTTCCAGTAGTGACCGGCAGACCATTGCGGTCACGGCGGTGCCGAATCCACTGCCTCTGTACTCAGGATGGGTGGCTATATTGCCAAGCGTTCCAACTCTGTATTGCGGAGAATAGACATGTATGCCGCCGGCGCTTACGATATTTCCATCTTGTCTGATACAGTAATATTTCCCGGTTTCCAGCATCCTCGGATCGAACCAGTTTCTTGGATAACTCCTGCTGTAAAAATCAAGAAGTTCCTCCAGGTCACTCCCCTTCAGCTGAACAACATCCCGGCAATCGTTGTCGGGAATAGCTTCTCTGTCCAAAAGAGCCATCCGGTAGAATCTTCTATGGGTTTCCAGATCACGGGACTTCTCAAGGGCGCCTTCCAGGCCGGGGCTGAGATGACAGTAAACAGGGTCTGGAAGCAGGTGCGCAATGGATGCCAGCAATTTCCTTTCCGGAAAGATATCCTCGGACATGACTATCAGCGTTGGAAGTTTCATGCCCGTATACAGAAGAGCGACAGAATCGACCTTTCCTGCGGATCTGTGGCCGAACCAGCAAGTACAGGGCCAGAAGAAATCGTCGAGATCACCGATGGCGTAGATATTCAGAAAGATGTTTTTCCTAAGGTAATTCTCCAATTCGCGCCGGTCATGAAGAAACTCGAAATCCATTTGACCCCCCGAAGTGGAACATCAGCGTGCAGTTTTAACTAATATAGACATCATATGTTAAGGTAACAGTGCGAATCCCGGGTTCTGACCCGGAATTGATACGAATTCTTTCCTTAAAATCGGGACGAAATATTATAAATTTGGAAATTTTTCCCAGTTCGTATAATAGAGATATTAAGATACGTCCGAAGGACGATTCAATCGTCTGCTGATTTTCATTTATGATCCCGGAAGGGAGAAAAACATGTTACGTGATTTAAGAGTGCTCCTTACCATTCTGCCCATAGTGCTTTTGTGTGGTGCTGCGTGGTCAACCCCTCCACTGGATGATTTCATTTACCCCGATGAAGAAATAATCGAATCCATCATTCAGATTAACGATGAACGTCTTGATGAAGCTCTCTTTACAGCGCTTGAAAGCCTGACCGAAATGGGTGTCGCAAACATCATTATATGCAGATTCCAGAGGATTGAAGCCCCCCTTGGAGGTTATCTCATCGACGGTCTGTTCAATCTGAAAATTAAGGGTAAGAATTACTCCACATTCCGGATTGGGATCGAGGACGGTGAACCTGATACCTTCTTCACATTCATGGCCAGAGGAATAGACCATAACAGTAATGCTATATGGTATCCTTTACCCGGACCGGATTACATGCCTGAAGAGAACCAGGTAACACCGGAAAGTTTTTTTACATATGAGTTCCTGATTGACAGGGATGAATTCGAAAACCTTGAGAATGAATTTCCCCGCCTTGAAAGTGTAGACTCTGAAGAATAGAGAGACAGTAATGAAAAAAAGCTATAAGTTAATCTCAGTGTTGACAATTCTAGCTTCAATTGCAGCGGGTATTTCAGGATGCGGTACAGATGCTGATTCTGAGACCCCTGCTGACATTTCAGATTCAGCGACGGTGGATACTCTCGTGATTTCAATCACCGATACCATAGGGGTTGAAATGGGTGACAGTTCCTACGTTTTCGGTATGCTGATGGAAGTCGCACACGGAACAGATGGAAACATTATCGCACTGGACATGAACAGGTCATGTCTTTCGATCTATTCTCCCGAGGGCTCCTTCATCGGTTACATCGGCTCATCGGGCCCGGGGCCGGGGGAGTTCCTTATACCCACTGATTTTGCGATCCTAGCCGATGGAGGAATCGCTGTTACCGACGTATTGGGCCAGAATATTTCTTTCTTCGATTCTGAGGGCACTTTCCAGGAAACTATTGTTGGTTTCTTCCCGATGCCTCCGATGTTCATAGAGGGGTGTCCTGATGGAGGCTATGTCGGGCAGACCATGTCAATGGTTATGACAGAAGAGAGTATGGATGCATCATTACAGCTGTGCAAGTACACCGACCGAAGTGAAGCCGATTTAACTTACTTATCCAAACCTATGGAGATGGACTTCTTGGGCGGGAGCCAGGCCCAGTCTCGCCAGGGTCCGGAGATCGATTTTGCGGTGGGTCCCGATGGAAGTATCTTCGTGGCCGAGTTATCCGACACGCTTTTTGCAGTAAGCGGCTACTCCCCGAACGGAGAGGAATTCCTCACCCTCATCGAAGAGAGGGAGAGAACTCCTCTGACCCAGGAGGAGATCGACGCAGGATCACTCAACCTGTCCATTTCGATAATCAATGGAGAGGCTGAAGCCGGTATGGACAGAGTCGAAAACACAAACCAATGGAGGAATGTGATCGCCTCAATCGGTGTAGACTCCCTGAAGAGGATATGGGTTGAGATGGCATGTACGGATACACCGGTTTTTAACGTATACGATTATTCCGGTGATCTTCTTTTCGTGGCTGTGACTGACGTTGAGTTTACTGCTGTCACGCGGCCTTCGTTCATGATAGATACTGGCGGAATACTGGCCTGCGACAGAGACCCCATGGACTATCCCAAGATATACAATTTCCGGCTTCAGGAGAACTAGAATAACAGTCCTGATGACGCTGCTTGCGTTATCGATTTCCGCTACCCGGCTGGCTACACCGGGTGAAATAGATCCCGCGGACCCCTCCGCGGGTGATTTCCTGGATCTTGATCTTTCGGAATACTACCGGATAGCGGCGGAAGCATACAGAGACGGCAATTACAACCTGGCTATCAGGTATTACCTTGCATCCCTCACAAGAAACATCGATAACGAAATCGCAATTTACAATGTTGCATGCTGTTACGCCCTGAAGGGTGAGGTGGAGCTTACTTCACTCTACCTCCAGAGGGCTGTGATCGCCGGGTATCATGACATCAGCTTCATGCGTAACGATCCCGATTTCGATGCCATCCGGGATGATCCTCTTTTTG
>DAOWFD010000353.1 GCA_030638185.1 Candidatus Aegiribacteria sp. | reverse complement strand
TATGAAATGGCTCCTGACTGCGAACCGCTGGTTCTGGATATCGCAATGAACCCAGAGGAGTTCATCGGCAGAACCTGTATGGTCTTCTGGAGAGAGATTACCTTTGAGCGGTCCGGTCCGGAAAGCTGGGAATTCCTAGAGATGAGAGAAGTGACAGCGATAGAGTTTCTGGATTAGCTTTTCACTTATCCTGCGTCAGGAGAAAGGTGTTTCCTCCCGGTAAGACATATCTGTGATCAAGGGCTTCGTGAAGAAGCATCGTGTTATCTGTTTCATCATGCATTTAGCTCCGCTGGTTGTATTACGAGTGATCAGCGATAATTAATATTCCCAGTCGGGAATTCAAATTGTCGTTGAAGGTTCGGGCCATCCCATATCTCCCTCTTCGATCCATCCGGTATCTCCGTCTTCGACAAAGATATTTCCCTCAAGAAGGAATATAATCCCTCTAGCTTTTTTCTCTTCTTCGTCGAGTATCTGAATCAGAATAAAGTCAATCGTCCCATCGTAATCCTGATCTTCCTGGGCAAGAAATGGCTTGCCATTCTTGAAGTGATCCCAACTGTCGGGTCTGCCATCAAAGTCGGTATCGCGAACCATGAGAACTGGAACATTATTCTGGTCGTAAAACATCCATACATCGACATTGCCATCATCATTCGTATCCCTCTCTCTCAGGATTTCACCAGGTTCGCTCACCGGTACGCCGGGCAGGCTATTACGATGCGGTAATCGTATGAAAAGGAGAACGAGTCCCAAGACGATTACGACTATCAGACACCAGTATTTCTTGACCATACTCCCATCCTTACAAATAACGATTTAAACAGGTCAACAATACAATTATCAGATTGTAGTCAAACGTATACTTTTCCGTATCATTCCCATTCGGATGCAGATTTAATCAACGCCCATGTGCTTTGATTAAGAGTCAGACTATCGCCTATTGCAGTAATCGTAAGACCCTGGATTTTCCAGATAAGAGAACCACCAGAACCGAATCCAGCAAGAACATCAAATTTGATTCCGATCCATTCCCCTCCAATGATCCAGTCGGGGGACACTTCGATTGTCCCGGTTTCAGAGAATGTTACCTCTCCAGACACAAACTTACTCCATAGTTCATCCCATCCGGAATTGGATCCTCCCATCCGGATTTCAAAATCAATACTTTCTTGCATCACACTTGCATAGAGGTAATATGGTATTGTAACAATAATGGAGTCCGCTCCATCCGGAACGGAGTAGATAAGTTCGGGTGGTCCATTACCGGTGAACATAATCTCACTCCAAAGATCAGCCGGCCAGGAATGTGTTTCAGCTCCTTGTGAACCGAACTCCCAACCCGCAGAAGCAAACCAGTCATCAGGCAACTCGTTGAAATCAGTTTGAAAAATTATGACGTCAGAAAACACAGTAAATATTAGCGGTGAGAAGAGAAGCACAATTAACAGTTTCCTGATTAGCATTATCACAGCCTCCTTATTAATCGATGGAAAAGCAGCTTTTTCACTAATCGCGAGCTGCCGTATAGTATCAATATCTACTGTTGTTCTCTTATTCAACTCTTCGAATACTAAATTTCACTCCGATTTGATAATACTGCTTTAGACTCTGCCCGGTCAATGTAATGGGTGACTGGATAAGTGCCAAAAACCTTTCAGAAGCACACACCAGCATATATATGTGACTTTCTGGAATGTTCATTCATAACAGAAATACCTGTCACGAAAGTATTGACTTCAACTTTGGAGATTTCCTCTTATATTTCAGCATCATTTCCGCCACCTGCGATAACAGCGACAGAATCCATGTACTGTGCCCATTCGTCACTCATTTCCGAAGTGATAAAATCTTTCTCAAGTTGACTGTATAATCGTGTTGCTTTCACGTAAACCTCTAATCTTCATTCTCCTTTACACCTGGCCAGAAGGCAGGGTGTAAACCAGTGCTCCTAATCAAGGTCAGTGTATCCCCACCGGGAGTCGAGTTCAAATCCAACCGATTCAGCCAGAGAGACAGACTCCTGGTTGACTTCATCGGTGAAGTAGGTGGGTATAATTCCATCTTTGAGAAGATCCAGAGCTGCATACTCCACCACTGCATGCCCGAAACCCTGACCCCGAGCCGAGGATATCGTAAACACCTGCTGAATCGCAGCCAACTCGGAATCTCTAACACATGATTCAGCCAATGCAACTAGCGTATTATTCCTGACCACTCCGTAGTACGGGAATCCCTCAGGAATGCTTCCGATGGTGCCTATAAGACGGGTCATTTCGTCGGGAATGGTGAGGTTCGCGAACCTCCAGCGCGAAAGATGCTCGACCTCCGAAATGCCGCTTCTTTTCCCGGCTTGTGATTGCAGCATCACATAGAAAAGATCTACAGAAACGTCGCTACACCTGGCTGCACAGTCCATAAAACGAAGCGGGAAGCTAAGAGGGCCAACTCTCATTAGATGTAGTCGGTCCAGGAGACAAGCAAACGCTTCATCGGAGTCACTGAATACCCAACAGCTCGACGCCTGAGGAAGCCCTATACTAGGGCCTAAAATCGCAACTGCAAAAATCTGGGATCCCGATAATACACCGAGTGACTTCGCGCGGGGGCGCTGTGCTATGACCCACCTTGAAAACACGCCAGCAGCACCCACCGCTGACAGATACTGCTGGAAGCGTAAGTTCTCCATCTCAATAATACGAATCACGTTATCCTCCAGGATATGATTATATTCGTGCGCGGTCACGATAGTGTATCAGATCAGGCATGGTTATTCGTTGACCGGTTGAACCAATTGTTCGACCAACTCATCCTCCTTACATTCGATATGTATCCGTAATGCATTCCACATGGGGCGAATTGTATTCTTCGCCGCTTCCGTAAACACACCATGGTTTACATAGGAGGGAGATGTGACAACGATATATTCGTCAGTTTCACCGAAGTAGATTGGGATGTCCCAAGAATAAAGCCCCTGCTCTGCAATAACCTTCATAATATGAATCTTTGAGTCGATATCATAAAAGTACAATTGAATGGTAGGGTTCAATCCTTCTCTTCTATCAGCATCGAATAGAACATTGGGGTTGATGAAATCAGCTCTGAACAGTGGTTCATCAAGGCCTTGTGGATGCCCCTTCTGCCCATCCTGGTCAACTATTGTGCATTCCCAGCCATCAGGAAGAGAACCTTGCATTCGGTTTACGAAGGATATTGGCTTGCTTGTGCAGCACATGGCAATGAGCACGATGATAAGCAAAGCAAGATGCATGATTCTTTTCATGATCCCTCCTGTTGAACGAGAATTTCAGGGGCTGAAAACGATGGCGAAGGTGGCGGATTCAGTCAGATGGATTGCCTTGTTCTATGCCGTAATATTCTAGAATATGATAGCCAAATCCTCCTTTTTCCTTCAATAAGGATAGAGAAAGCCAAGGGTTCTCTGCAATTGTTTGAATAACATTAATGTATTCATTTATCTCTACCCCGTCTACAATTATTGCTACATAAACTATACTTCCCCAGCCTGTTGCGTTCTCTAATATTTCGATTGCTTCCTCTATAGATATATTCTTCTTGTTCTCATTATCCACCTCGGAATAAATTGCTAATTCAATATTATTGTTAATTGATTGATATATTTCAATCGCAATCGATCGGCTTTCCGCCATTGCATGTAACGGAAGTAACGCTAGAATGAATATGGAGAGGAACACTTTTTTCATTTTTCTCCTTTTTGTTTTTCCAACGCCATAATTCAACTGCGCAGCTTATCGGCGTCTGATGGAATAATATGATATGGGTTTTCTAACTATCAATTCGTGGTTTATACCTATCTTTCTGATTGAATAGTGTAAAGTCTCTGTAGCCTGCCTTTATTTCCGCACTATGCGGAATATTTTTAGGGATAAAGTATGTATCACCTTTCTTGTATATTTGTCTTTCACCATTTATTGTTAATTCTATCACACCATTCAAAACGACGCCCCATTGAGATTCATGCGAATGTTCAGGTACTTCAACATCTTTTTCAAAACTCATGAAGATGACTTGATGATCAGTACATTGAAGAAGGTATGAATTCAATCCCTCGATAGGAATCTCTGCCTGTGGAAGTTCTGTAATCATATTCGGGAACAAGGCTTCATCTTGCATGTATGATGCTCCCTTCTGTCTTTAATATTTCTAAACATAACATCAAAGTGTGCACAGGATTTCAAGGAGCGCAGCGGAGTGATATTCCAGTGCAGCCATCTATTTCCTGAGCTTCATGTACTTCTCAAGATCCCTGTAGTAATTCTCATGAGGCCCGATCATGATTAGCTCAAGAGTATCTGCATCCTTTGACCGGTAGGAAAGAAGGTACTGAGTAGTATGAATTTTGAATTTATACACATACACTCCGCGCAGTTCACCATGTTTCTCCTGACCGATTCCAGGATTATCGAGTATTTCACGAATATGTTTATCTAGAATTTTCTTCTCTTGCTTCCGAAATCGCTGCACTCTTTTCGCAAATGATCGAGATTGAATAATTCTCATCGAGCATCATCCGAACCGGTACTCGGAGGTTTCTCCCTGATTCAGCTCTTCCAATCCAATCAATATTTCCTTGATCAGATTGTAAGTAAGACTCGGATTCTCCTCTGCGTACTTTCCGATCTTTGCCCAATGCTCGATCTGACCGGTCACCGATCGGTTGTCAACAGAACTCATCAACTTAGCCTCTCGAACCAGTCTATCAGAAATCCGTACTGCAGTTGCCACTGTAACACCTCCACCTCTTGCGTTGCATACATACATCATTCCGTTGCATTATGCAACCCTTCATGTAGACCGGCTGGGTTCATTTACCTGAAGCGAATGACAACTCTCAGTGGCGCAAAGAACGAGTGTCTGCTGAAGCATCTTGATCGCAGTTTTCATGTTCTCTAATGAGGATCCAGTCCACGGCATCAGTTATAGTGTCACCGATAAAAACGGCTGACCGCGCTTCTTCAACAACCCTATCCTGTGCTGCCCAGCCCGTTCTGACAAGGCATCCAGTTCCGCCAAAACGGTATGCTACCTCAACGTCCTGGGGACTGTCTCCGATCGTATACGAGTTCTTCAGATCAATTGACAAATCGGCTGCAGCTTGTTCGTACAGATATGGATTCGGCTTTTCGCAGAGGCATGGATGATCGTATCTGTGTGGGCAGACATAGGGTCCTTTCACGTCAAGATCAAGATTACCGAAGAAATTTGTAAACCAGCTCTGGAACTCTGATGCTGTGAACAGGCCTTTCTCGATGCGGGATTGCACCGTAACCACTGGACAGAGAAAACCAGTGTCCAGCAGGCGCTGAATTGCCAGATCCGCGCCTGGAATCAAAGTCAGTTCGTCCAGTGATTCCTGTTTCAGTGGCAGGACAATGGTTCCATTGAGATCAAGAAAAACTGCTCGGTTATATATTTTCATTTCTGCCTGCAGAACGTTACCATAAGGCACGGTGTAAACCGTCACCTCTATGGCTTGGTTGTGCCTGTCTTTTCTTGAGTTGGTCAATCCAGGTGTGTCCTGCCGGGAATCGCTTCTCAAGACACTCAAGCAGCCAAGTGCATGCCGATTCCTCCATCAATGGAACGGCAGTCTGGAAGTCGGATTCATCTTTATATAGCATATCCTGCTTGGCTTTGTACAGCAACTGGATTTCGGGGGCCATGTAGAATACACCAGTGGACGTGTGTCGCCCAAGACTATCAATGCTGCCACGGATTGTCGGGTCTCGCTTGAAGACCCATTGATCACCATCGGTATCGAGGAGCATAAGCTGAAGTTGCCATGGAGAGTCCTCTGTCCGGCGACACCAGATGTCATCGAACGGGCGATCCTGGAATTCAC
>DAOWFD010000277.1 GCA_030638185.1 Candidatus Aegiribacteria sp. | reverse complement strand
GCCCGGAAGACCGCTGAGCGCAGAAACCATGCAATCTATAACATAGCCCAGGCAGCTACAATCGAGGGAACCCTTCATGACCTTCTCCTCGCGATACACGAGGAAGTATCCGGGTTATTATTCGCAGAGACTTGCTACGTCGCCATCTACGATCATGAAACAGGTCTGTACACCTTCCCCTACTTCGTAGATGAGTACGACGAACCCACCGTCGACCTCGACAAACCTATGGATATTTCCGGCGGCATGACCGACTGGGTGGTCAAGAGAGGTGAAAGCCTTCTGGCGGACCGTCAGCGGATAGGCGAAATGGTGGAGACGGGCGAGATAAAAATGTTGGGTGAGAAGCCACAGACCTGGCTGGGTATCCCGCTGAAGTCAGAAGGCAGAACATTTGGTGTGGTCTGCGTTCAAAGCTTTATTCCGGGCAAAACTTACACCCAGGATGACATGGACCTGCTGGAATTCGTCTCCGAAACCATAGCCAGGACTGTGGAAGCGAAGAGGGCCGAGGAAGCTCTCCGCAGCAGTCATAAATGGCTGGAGAAGGTTCTCAGCTCACTGATGATACCGGTACTGATGATCGATTTCGACTCAAAGATAATCACCGAGGCTAACCCAGCAGCCCTCAAACTACTGGGGAGGAATGAGGATGAGGTGGTAGGGTATAATTATATCGGACTGGCCTATCCCCTGGAGGATATGGATAGCTATCCCCTCAACCCTGACATTAAAGGCTTCCAGAAGGAGTCCACGATTTTTAATGCAGATGGAAAGGAGATTCCTGTCATCAGAACTGCTCGAAAGGTTTCTTATGAAAAGAAAACCTATATAATCGACAGCTTTATTGACATCTCCGAGCAGAAAGAGATTGAGGATCAGCTCCGCAGTTCGAAGATGGAAGCGGAAAGAGCCAGCATAACCAAGAGCCAGTTTCTGGCCAATATGTCACATGAGATACGAACTCCCATGAATGCAATCATCGGGATGACAGACCTGACGCTGAGCACCGATTTAAACACCGAGCAGCGCGAGTATCTGGAACTTCTAGCCGAGTCAACTGAGTCGCTGCTCAGTCTTCTCAACGATATCCTCGACCTCTCGAGGATGGAGGCCGGCAGGTACGAGCTGGAGCAGATCGACTTCAACATGCGCACAACCCTTGAGACCACTACAAAAGCCATGGCCTTCAAAGCTTATGCAAAGGGCATTGAGCTGGCCTGCCGTATTCCGCCGCAGGTTCCGGTGAAGCTTCGGGGTGACCCGGGCAGACTGAAGCAGATATTCGTAAACCTGATAGGTAACGCAATTAAATTCACCGAAAAGGGCCAGATACTCATCTCCTGCGTCCTGGAGGAGTGCTCCCCGGGCACCGTTCTACTCCATTTTTCCGTGAAGGATACCGGCATTGGAATTCCAGAGGATAAGCTGGAGGATATCTTTGAAACCTTCAGGCAGGTTGATGGTTCTATGACCAGAAAGTACGGCGGGTCGGGGCTTGGACTTGCCATATCCCGTCAAATTGCTGAGATGATGGACGGCCGGATGTGGGCGGAGAGCGGGGAAGGCAAGGGCAGCACATTCCACTTCCTTGCCCGGATGGGTCTCCAGAAGGGCGAAGTAGGGGAAGAGCGCATATCGGGATTGGACGAGTTGAAGGGTCTTAGGACGCTGGTGATAGATGACAACAGTATCAACAGGATCATTTTTACGGAGATGCTTCAGCCCCTGGGTATAATCGTTGACGAGGTTTCCAACGCCCCGGATGGCCTCAACCTCCTCAGTTCGGTCTCTGAGTCCGGCAAACCCTATGATTTCATCTTACTGGATGCCCAGATGCCATTGATGGATGGTTTCGAAATGGCCCGTATAATGAAGTCGAAACCCAGTATTTCTTCCACCAGGATCATCATGCTCACGTCCATCGGAGTGCGCGGTGACGCCATACGATGCAAGAAACTCGGCATAGAAGCTTACCTGCCCAAACCGATAAGAATGACAGAACTGGTAGACATGATCCGCAGGCTAAAGGGTAAAGAGCTTGCAGGGAAGCAACCCGGGAGGGACCTTCTTACCAGGTACACTCTGCTGGAGAAGCCGGAGGGCCGCTCACTGCATGTGCTCCTGGCGGAAGATAACCCGGTCAACCGAAAACTAGCCACTCGGATACTGGAGAAACAGAACCATATAGTGGACATGGCGGTAAACGGCCTGGAAGCGTTGGAGAAGTTCTCATGTTCCTCATACGATGTGATACTGATGGATGTTCAGATGCCGGAGATGGACGGCTTGAAGGCTACGAAGGAAATCAGGAAGCTGGAGATGAACACCAACGATCACATCCCTATTATTGCCATGACAGCCCACGCGATGGCTGGAGACAAGGAAAAATGCCTGGAAGCCGGCATGGATGACTACATATCCAAACCCATTAAGATACAGGAATTCCTGAAAACCCTGAAGAGGGCAACCATGCCATCAAACCCACCATCATAACCATATTCTTGCTTCAAAAAGGTGGTCAGGTCAGGGGTTTTCCAGCATTCTTCTCTGCATTTATGTATGATTGTAAATCAGTATCTTTATGATCATCTCCTGAAAGGATTATTTGAACCAGGCTCCGTTATTTATCAGAGATAGATCTGTTATGAATTCAGGAAGCGGGTTAGCTCCCTGATTTGCCTGGCCGTGATAATATCCGTATTGTCCTATTCATATTGAAGAGGATTTGGAGGCTCCCATGAGTATTGTTACCATTCTGATGGCGGGTCTTATGTCCGTAACAGGAATATGGAGCCACTGGGACAGGCACGATGGGAACTGGGATGAGCTGGCTCCCCTTCTCGCCGCTAACGGTTACGACGCTGTATTCTACATGGCTGCCTACGGTCCTGTTATCGATGAAGAAGGTCTGAGGCAATGTTTGGACGCATGCCTTCCTCTGGGTATTGAAGTCCATGCATGGGTAGTCATGTGGAGAATCGATTGCGTATCCGGTGTTCAGCTGGGAAGCCTGCAGAGGGAGGAGAGACTGCAAGCGTATAGCGATGGAGAGGTAATCCAGAACTGGCTGAATCCAACCGACCCCCGAAATGTGGAACTCATGGCCGGGATATGTCTCCGGATCGCCGCGGAATACCCGGTAACAGGTATTCACCTGGATTACATCAGGTACAAGCACTACCTTTCAGGTTATTCCGAGAATACCCTTGACCGGTTTCTTGAAGAGTCGAACCTGAGATCAGTAGACTGGCCTGATGACTGTAAACGAGACGGGCAATACTACGAAAGTTTCATGAAATGGCGGGCCGGCAAGATGACCGATGCCGTCCGCGCGGTAAGGGATTCCCTTAACAGAATCAACAGGGTTGTGCAGCTGTCTGCAGCTGTAATGCCCCATGAAAGGGAAATGCTTCTCTTCGGCCAGATGTGGAACAGGTGGCTTGAGCTGGGTATGCTTGATTTCGTGGTTACCATGAACTACACCGAATCCGATTCTCAGCTCGTTGTCTGGGGTGAAGAGCAGCTTGAACTTGCAGGCGATCATGCAGTACTTTGCGGAATTGGTGAGTTGTCCAGCTTTGCGGAACTCACGGAGAGAGAAACTCTCCACCAGATAGCTCTTGCTGAGGATATGAGGTTCGATGGATGGGTTATCTACCACCTCTGCGATGAGGTTATAGAAAGGCTTCAAAGCTCCTGCAACACGGATCTTGGAGACTGATCCGGTAAAAAGAGGGAAATATGATTACAATTCTTACTTCTCTGATTCTCGCTTATGCGACGGTTCCTACTGGCCCCACAGGTCTGAGCATGAAGGAGACCGCACTATCTCCCATTGAAATACTTCCCGCCTCCTTTGAGGCTGTTTCAACTATCAGGGGCAACAAAGGAGACAAGGTCCTTATAATTGTTGCCGATTATCTTGCAGATCCACTGGCAGCTCCTCTTGCGCAGTTCCAGAGCGATATCGCGTCGGACGGATGGACAGTGGAAATGCATGTCATAAGCGGTGGTACCGCTGAAGACATTAAATACCTTTTTCAGAGTACGCCTGACCTTGACGGTGCTGTCCTTGTTGGTTTTCTCCCCTGCGCCTGGTACGAGGAGGATTACTGGGCACCCGAGGAATTCCCGTGTGAGCTGTTCCTTATGGATCTTGACGGCACCTGGACGGATTCAGACTCCGATGGGCTTTACGACAGCCACAGCGGTGACGTAGCGCCTGAGATCTGGATCGGCAGGATAGATGCCCATACCGCCTACGGGCCCGAGCTGCTTCTCCTCGCCGGGTACTTCGCCAGGAACCATATATACAGAACAGGATCGCTGGGATTGAACCCCGAAGCCCTGGCTTTCAATGATGATGACTGGAGCTACTATACGGATTGCGGTCTTGACGGTATTTACGGATCATCGAGTGTTACGGTCATCAACTCGTCCAGTCAGACCACAGCGGAGAATTATCTTCTCAACCTAGACCAGGGGTACGAATTCGTACATCTCATGTCCCATTCATGCCCCTGGGGACATACCTTCAAGCTGCCTTCCGGAATGGCAGGTACCGTGATGGCGCCCGAAATAGCCCAGGTGAATCCCCACACTGCGTTCCTGCAGCTGTTCAGCTGTTCCAATGCGAGGTGGGTGGAGGAGGGATGTCTGGGAAACTGGTACCTTTTCGGTACCGATTACGGACTGCTTGTTACAGGTGCCGCAAAAACGGGTTCGATGCTGGATTTTGAGGAATACTACGACCCCCTGGCTGCAGGGCTTACTTTTGGAGAAGCCTTCAGGGAGTGGTGGGAATACCAGGCACTTGGAGGGTTTTCCTCCTCTGAGAGAGCATGGTTTTACGGGAACGCGCTGCTTGGAGACCCTACCCTGAAACCCCTGGCCGGCAGCATGGATATTGGAAGTCACACAGTGATGGAGCAATGGTTCACCGAATACGAACAGGTCTCCACCAGCGGATTTTCCGATTGCTTCCCCGCCGCAGCGTCCAGCAACGGTACGCCAAGACGTACCGTTACGGCATGGCTATCGGGGGAGAACGGAAGGCTGGACATTGCCGCCCGGCTTTACGAAGAGGGATCAGGCTGGGGTCCGGTTATTTACGTTGATTCGGACGAATACTGGGATGTGGGAGTCTCCGCATGCTATCATGATACGTCCCCCTGGATTGTCTGGAGTGATTTCGAGTTATCCACCTACAGTTACAGGATAAAGACCGCCCACGGAGATGATTTCTCGCATATTGAGATCCAGGTTGACCAAGAGGGTTACCAGATAAGCCCCTGCCTGGCCTCCACAGGCAGCAGGCTCTGGCTTGCCTGGCTTGACTGGGATGCGACTGGCGGCGCGGTGATGCTGAAGAGCGTTGATGGTGCTTTTCCGGCAGCTCAAATGAGCTCTTTGGATGAATGGTGCCAGAATCCTGAACTTATCGTGGATGATTCGGGAACTATCCATCTGGTATGGGAGGAACGGTCTCCCTCCGGCAGCAGAATAATGTGGTGCTGCGGCGATTTGTCAGGTTTCGGCTCTCCTGTTGAATTATCCTCAGGTGAGTTATGCCATTCCCCCAGTCTCGATACCGACTGGTCATGCTCCGAGACATGCTTGTTATGGGTGGACGAAGCAGGTGCAGCATCGATTAAACTCAGGGTATGGGAAGGAACCGGATGGGGGGATGAGGAAACTGTTCATACTACCGCAGAACGTATATCGGGAACTTTCCTGAGCAATCTGCCCGAGCCCCTCGGAACAGGCGTCATCTGGCAGGAGGGGTGTGGAGCCGCAGCGTCGATAATGGGTTATCCCCTTGGTGGCCCTGCTCCACTGGAACTGTTCCCTTTCGCAGGCCCTGCATGGTCACCCGTTTCGACTCGGCATGAATTGTTATGGGCCGGTAACGAAGGTGACGGGTGGGAGATATATGTTCATGATCTCGCCGGCATGGGGGTTGGCGGCCAGGGACCTTCAGGGATAATACCACTGCCCTGCATAGTGGAGAATCCCGTCAGGGGAAGCCTGGTTTTCTCACTTCATGAGAACAGTTCAACCTTCGAGTCGGATATCCGTATCTACGATCTTGCCGGCAGGATCATTCTCAGCAGACGATTACTCGTCCAGCCCGGAGTTGAAAGCCGGCTTGACTGTTCAATACTGCCTGCGGGTGTTTACATGATCAGCTTCGGGGAGGGAACGCCACCCTGCAGATTTGTACTGTTGAAATAGGACCATCCCTGACGCGAACAATGTGAAGATCAGCAGTATTCCAATAGAAATGGTTATCGGATTGGCAAGCCACCAGAAATCAAGGTTCTCCGACAGCAATGCCCTGAATTGAGGAACGATATTCGACTTGAGCAGATGATCGCCTGCATTGCCGGGACTGAAATAGTCTGAAATAGCTCTCCATTGATATGGGACCATAACTGCGATTAGCTGAATGCAAATACCAGCAAGGGCGAGAACCAGTATCAGCCATCGTTACCGAGGGAGTTGTTCAAAGCTCTCGAATGGCAGCAGATATATCTACTCCCTTCCCATTATTCTCATCTTCTGTCTCATTGGAATTGTCAGTGGTGATGTTTTCTATCAGGAACCCAAGTGAACCGAGGGGAAGAGATGCGACTGCCAGCCCCGGAGGAAGTGTCATATATGGTTTATCATCACGTCCAAATGCAAAGAACAGTGACATGCTTCTATCCGTTGCGAGTAACGTATTATTCAGTGGAAGCGAGAGTTGCTGTCTCTGAATAATGCTCTTCACGAATTCGTAATGGTAGACGTTATCTCCAGTGGATAAACCCCTGAATGTCAGCAGATACGTGGCGGCAAAGAAACAAAACAGCGCGAGATGAAAACGTTTAACCTGCAAATCTCATCCTTCTGAAAAAGGGAAATCCTGATGAAAAATCCGTTCGGGGGCTTGAACTCCCCCTCTATAATTAGTAAACTCTTAATAGAGGAACAGGGGAGAGTTATATGCTTGCTCACACAAGAAGCCTTGCCGTATTCGGAATAGATTCCTACCCGGTGGAAATCGAAGCTGACATGTCCCTGGGACTTCCTACTTTTACCATCGTGGGCCTTCCTGACAACGCCGTACGTGAATCACGTCAGCGCATAAGATCGGCTATATCCAATCTGGGTTTCAAGCTTCCGGGGAAAAAGCTGACCATCAACATGGCTCCCGCCGGCAGGAAAAAGGAGGGCCCCGGGTTCGACCTGCCGATTGCGGTAAGCATCCTTGCGGCTTCCGGAATAATCCCGAAGGAATGCATTGAGGGTTTCTACTTCATCGGTGAGCTTGCCCTTGATGGTGCTCTCAGGCCGGTTCGCGGAGTTCTCTCCATGGCTGACCGCGCAAGGAGGGAAGAACATGCAGGATTTGTAGTTCCAGTTTCCAATTCGGGTGAGGCTGCGGTTGCAGCGGGGCAGAATGTCTATCCCGCTGAAAGCCTGGGAGATGTGATTGACTTTCTGCTTAATAAAGTAACCATAGAGCCTGCCAGGTACATGTCTACACCTGTAGAACCCGGCAGGAAGCATGAACCGGATTTCAGGGATGTAAGGGGGCAGGAGTTCGCCAAGAGGGCTCTCGAAGTGGCGGCAGCGGGTGGGCACAATATACTGATGATAGGTCCCCCCGGATCCGGGAAAACCATGCTTGCGAGAAGGCTTTCCTCCATTCTTCCTCCGCTGCTTCCGGAGGAAGCGATTGAAACCACCAAGATCCACAGCGTTGCCGGTCTTCTGGAATCCGGAAACGCTCTTCTCGAGACCCGGCCTTTTCGTTCGCCGCACCATACCGTTTCGGATGCGGGACTTATAGGAGGAGGGATCATTCCCGGGCCGGGTGAGGTCAGCCTTGCTCACAACGGAGTTCTCTTTCTGGATGAACTGCCGGAATTCAGAAGGAACGTTCTTGAAGTTCTCAGGCAGCCCCTTGAGGATGGTACTGTAACAATCACAAGGGCATCGATGACCATGACATTTCCGGCGAATTTCACGCTGGCCGCGGCCATGAATCCCTGTCCCTGCGGCTATTTCACCGATCCGAGCCATTCCTGCAACTGTACCGGCCCCCAGATACAGAGGTATCTGAACAGGATATCCGGGCCTCTCATGGACAGAATTGATATTCATGTCGATGTTGCCCCTGTTGCGTACCGCGACCTTTCATGCAACCTGCCCACCGGAGACTGTTCCTCTGACATAAGAAAGCGGGTAGTAAGGGCAAGAAAGTGTCAGGAGGAAAGATTCCGCGGTATCAGGGGGCTGTACTGCAACGCCGGCATGAATTCCCCGCTGGTCAGGAAGTACTGTCGGCTGAATGATGAAGTCAGTAAACTACTGAAATCCGCGATGGAGCTTTACGGTTTCTCGGCGAGGGCATACGACCGGATAGTAAAGGTTTCCAGAACCGTCGCTGACCTGGCGGATTCCTCCGAAATAAAGCCTGCGCATATCGCCGAAGCCGTACAGTACCGCTCCATAACCGGGCAGATATACCCCTGAATCAGCTGATCGAAAACAGCGAAGAGAGCCTCTTTCATATTAACTTATTTGTAAATGTATTCTCAATGTTGTATTGTGTCTTCTGCAGTAGATTCTGAGCCTGACTGATGGAAAGATATTTTAGGAAGGAAGAACGCAAATGCATATTAAGCATTGTTTCTATCTTCTGCTTATCATCTTTTCCATTTCCCATGCAGCCGATCCTGTAATGTTGGCGGATTCTCTGAATATCTACTGTTACGATTTTGTGGTGATGGATACCGGTGAAATTGTATTCATCGATAACGAAGGCTGTCTCAGTAAAGTCTCTCCAACAAACCCAATGCAGATAAGGAAACTTGAAATTCAGTGGGGAGATGAACTTGATGAATGGGGTAATACAAGGAACCTTTGTCCGATACTAACGGAGTGGTTTTCAGGAATGCGAATTCCCTGTACTACTTTGAATTACCGTAAGATAGGAAAAATCAATGATTGATGAAGCGACTGAGATTGAACCTGTTATCAAGGTTAACGGTCTTACGAGAAGGTTCGGGAATCTGACAGCTGTAGATGATATCAGTTTTCAGGTTGCCAAAGGGGAGATTTTCGGGTTTCTGGGTCCCAACGGCGCCGGCAAGACAACCACAATTCGAATGCTGACAGGTGTTATCGAGCCAACCAGCGGTTCTGCCACGATTCAGGGCCACGATATCAGGAAAGAATCAATACTCTCAAGAGAGCACATAGCGGTGGTTCCCGAGCAGGCTAACGTATATCTCGACCTTTCAGCCTGGAGAAACCTCATGCTCATGGCTGAGCTTTACGGGGTTCCTAGGGACAGGCGTATCAGTGAAGGGAAAAGGCTTCTGGAAGTCCTGGGGCTTACGAATAAAAAAGACAGCAAAGCACGGGAACTGTCAAAGGGTCTCAAGCAGAGACTGATGCTTTGCGCAGCCCTTGTTACCGATCCCGAAGTACTATTCCTGGATGAACCCACAAGCGGACTTGATGTGCAGAGCGCAAGGCTTATAAGGAAAATTGTCAGGGAACTGAACGCTGATGGTCTCACTGTTTTCCTTACCACGCACAACATGGTTGAGGCCGGGGATATCTGTTCCCGGGTAGCTATAATAAATAGCGGACACATAGCTGCAATTGATACGCCCGAGAAACTCAGATCCATGGCCAGCAAACGTCATTACGTTGAAGCGGTGTTCAAAAACCAGGCACCACCTGTGGAGAAACTGAAATCCCTTCCCGGTGTAAACAAGCTGGAATCGGACCAGAGTATCTTCAGGCTGTACACTACAACCCCGGGAAGCGTGGCCACCGCTCTTGCAATGTTAACAGCCGGACTGGGGCTCGAGCTGGATCAGCTGAACACCCGGAAACCCAGCCTGGAAGACGTGTTTCTTTACTACATCGGTAACGGAGGTGAAAAATGACCGCCTCATCCGATCAGTGCGCCTGGCGAAGGCAACTGCACGGTTCATTGGTGATTCTGAAGAAGAATGTCCTTCTTTACTACCTGAAGCCTCCCGTTCTCATATTCGGGGTTCTCTTTCCGGTATTCTTTTTCCTCGCTTTCAAAATGGGCAGGTCAGTCTCACCAAGTGGTGTTGTTCCCGGAATGGTCGCCATGGCACTCTGGTTTACCGCTACCGCGATAGGCCCCCTGGTTACCCCGTGGGAACGACGAGCGAAAACCTATGAACGGTTGATATCCAGTCCTATATCTCTCCGTTCCATACTTGCCGGAGACGTTCTGAGCGGTTTCGTGTTCGGGTGTGCTATTTCAGTAATACCTGTGATTCTGTGTCTGCTTCTTACCGATGCCCGAATTGCGAACCTGTCCCTTCTTATCGGCGGTATTCTGATGGGAGCATTAAGTTTTTCTTCCCTGGGTGTTCTTCTTTCCGCACCCCCAGCGGCAAGTCCATCGAACATCATGCTTCTTTCAAACCTGGTTCGACTTCCGCTGCTTTTTGTAAGCGGAATATTCGTTCCCATCGGGCAGATGCCTGGATGGGCAGCATGGGTAGCGCCGCTGTCCCCATTATCCTACACAAGCGCTTTGATAAGGGCAGCTTACGGAAGTGTTCCTTACTTCCCAATATGGCTGTGTTTTCTTATGCTGTTTCTATTCACAGCTGTTCTGTTCTCTGCTTCGTGCCGATTCCATAACATGTACCGTGCAAAGGGGTTGTGACGGAGGGCTTATTTTCCAGGTGGTCACCCGGAATAATCCGAAATCAGGCGTTTTCCGGAAGCCATTGCTTCGGGAAGATTTCCAAGTTCTGCCAGTAAAAGAACTTTTTTTT
>DAOWFD010000402.1 GCA_030638185.1 Candidatus Aegiribacteria sp. | reverse complement strand
TCTTCTCCTTTGCATGGTATACGTTACCATCGGACGGGAATTCTTCGTCCCTGACCTCGCTCGAGTATGTCTTCACAGCTTCAAGAATGATACCATCAAGCTGAGCGTATTTCTTGACGAATCTGGGTTCGAAGTCTCCCGATAAACCGAGCATATCGTTCACTACAAGTATCTGACCGTCAGTGTACCTTCCGGCACCTATACCGATGGTGGGTACCTCGAGTTTCCCGGTAAGCTCAGCTGCAAGTTCCTCTTCAATACACTCAAATACGATTGAGAATACGCCGGCCTGCTGCAGGGCAAAGGCTTCCTCAAACAGCTCATCGCGTTTATTACTGTAAACGACCCTGTAACCTCCCGCTTGCTTGATCGACTGCGGAAGCAGTCCCACATGTCCCATAACAGGTATTCCGGAATCAATGATAGCCCGTGCTCGGGATACGGAGCGGCTGTTACCTCCCTCAAGCTTCACAGCGTCCGCACCGCCTTCCGAGAGAAATCTTACGGCGTTCTTTACAGCCTGCGAATCGGAGCGTTCGTAGGATCCGAACGGCATGTCACCTATAACGAGTGTATTGACCGCTCCCCTGGAAACAGCTCTTGTATGGATTATCATGACATCAAGGTCTGCACCAAGCGTAGTCTCCTCGCCGAATACCGCCATTGCAATGGAATCACCTACAAGTATGAAGTCCACTCCCGCTTCCTCCTCCAGCCTGGCGGTCATGTAATCGTATGCGGTAAGTGATACGATCTTTTCCCCCCTGTTTTTCTTCAACAGCAGGGAATGAATATCCTTTTTCATGTTAATGGCTCCTTAGCGTCAACAGGACGTCCCGGTGCAAGGCGGTCGTCCGGAATCAACCATTTATAAACAACAAGATAGCATGCTACAGCATACGCCAGACCAGCAATTATATCAATAATATAATGCTCAGCACCGTAAGCGATTTCAAAACATATACCAGACACTACTATTGTAAACCACCAGGCTTTCCATCGAAACTCCCGGAAGGCTATCATCAGTACCAGTATCGGTACCCCTGCATGAAGTGAGGGCATCGCACCCCTCGGGCTGGGGCTGAACGAAGAGATTATTCCTCCGGGTGCAAGTTCCCCGAGTGCTCTGAGGGTTATCCTTTCGACATGCGGGATCATGTTCTCAAGAGAAGCCATCCAGGGAGGTGTAAGAGGGAACAAAACATAGGTAGCATAGCCAGCGAGGGTGATCAGGGCTAATGCTACGGTTGCCCTCTTCATCCTTTCCTCTCCCTTTCTGAGAAGAAGTAGCAGTGGAAATGCTATCGGAATAATAAACAGTGATGAATGGAAAACGGCGAAAACATAATCGTACCACGCTATACCACCATGATACAGCTGTTCCTGAAGCCATACTACAGGCAATTGACCGAACAGGTTCCTTTCAAAAGCGATGATACCCGCGCCATGAAATTCCTGAAAATGGGAAGAAACAACATACTGCAGCTGCCAGTACGAAAGCACGAGCAACGGATAGAAAAGCCAGGGTTTCATGACTCCGGGGAGGCGTTTCCATCTGTACAGGAAGTAACACAGTAAGAAAGACATGAGAGGGACCGGAACCCTTGGTACAAGCCTTGAAAGGGGAACGATCAGCATGATCGCAGTATATACCGTGAAAAAGATAAGTATCAGACGGTAATTTCTGTCTTTCACAGAAGAGTATATCGTCCTGAGCGAAAACAATTTATTACCTTCCGTACACTGCATATTCAATTGATTAGAATGCGGGGGCCATATCCCTGAAGAATGTCTCCTTAACAGGGTTAAAGGTCTTACTACGGCCTGTTGCTGCTTCAGTCTACCTGGTTTTAGCAGATCACGCATCAGCAGGACATCAGGGCGCGGCCTTCATTGCTATCATTTGGCACTCTCAGCAACTGGCCCCCTACAGTATGAAGTTAATATCCTGAGCTTCATGTGTCAATTATGCTCTTGGAGTATCTGGGAATCTCGATTAGTTTCCGCCATGGAAATCTTAACAACCACTCTGACAGGAAGTGCTGATAAATGGCAAAGAACATTACGAATCCTGAAAAGGATTTCGCAAGATGGTACCAGGATGTAATCCGTGAAGCTGAGCTTGCCGACTCTTCTCCAGTACGGGGGTGTATGGTAATCCGCCCCTACGGATACTCAATCTGGGAGAACATTAAGGCAAGTCTTGATACAAGCTTCAAGAGAACCGGGCATAAGAATGCATACTTCCCTCTCTTCATACCGGAGAGCTTCATTAAAAGGGAAGCCCAGCATGTTGAAGGGTTTGCTCCTGAGCTGGCAATTGTCACCCATGCGGGAGGTAAGAAGCTTGAAGAACCCCTGGTTGTAAGACCTACTTCAGAGACGATTATTAACCATATGTTCTCAAAATGGATTAACAGTTACAGAGATCTGCCTATGCTGCTTAATCAATGGGCAAATGTAGTTCGATGGGAAATGCGTCCCAGAGCGTTCCTCAGAACCACTGAATTCCTCTGGCAGGAGGGTCACACGGCTCACGCGAGTGAGGAGGAGGCCAGAGAGGAAACCCTCAGAATGCTGAACGTATACGCGGATTTCGCGGAGAACGTGGCTGCTATTCCCGTAATACCTGGAAGAAAGACAGAGCGTGAGAAGTTCGCCGGCGCGGTAGACAGCTATACGATCGAAGCGATGATGGGTAACGGCTGGGCTCTGCAGGGCGGAACAAGCCATTACCTTGGAACCAATTTCGCCAGGGTGTTCGATACAATGTACCTTGACAGCAACAATGAGCAACAGTTCGTACATCAAACCAGCTGGGGTGTATCCACAAGACTGATCGGTGGCGTGATAATGGTTCATGGCGATGAGAATGGCCTGCGCCTTCCACCAAAGCTTGCGCCGGTACAGGTTGTTATCGTCCCGATAGCCAGGGATGACTCGGCAAGGGCTGAGGTATTGACGGTTGTTGACAGAATCAGGAATGGCCTGGAGAAAAAGTGTATTCGAGTTGAAGTGGATAACCGCGAGGGTATCAGCCCCGGCTTCAAATTCAATTACTGGGAAGTCCGTGGAGTTCCCCTGAGGCTTGAGATAGGACCGCGTGACCTGGAAGAGGGGCATGTGATGGCCAGCCAGAGGAACAAACCGGGCAGAGACAGTAAATTCACTGTTTCCCTTGATTCCCTGGTGGATAACATTCCAGAGATTCTTGAGAGAATACAGAACGAGATGCTTGACGAGGCAATCCGAAAGCGGGATTCCAGAACCTATTCTGCTAAAAATCTTGACGATTTCCGCGAAGCCATAGTTAATAAACCCGGTTTCTACAATGTATGGTGGGATGGTAACGGAGAAGATGAAGCAAGGCTGCAGCAGGAAACAAAGGCCACTGTAAGGTGCATCCCCCTCGAGCAGCCGGAAGGTACGGGAAAGTGCTTCATGACAGGCAGAGAAACGAATACAAGAGTTATTCTGGCCAGGGCATACTGACAGATATCTCCGAAAATCAAGAGCCGGGGGTATTTTTCATACCCCCGGTTCACTTCTACACTGATTACCCTCTATCTGACATGGGCAGTGGAGTTGGGTATCTCCTCAAACAATTGGCATTCGACGCCGGGCACATGGTTGTAGAGGAATTCCTCTATCCTGCCCGCGAATTCAAGCCTGTTGGCTTCGATGGCGAAACCGTGCCCCTCGTTCTCGTATACAATGTAGTAGACTTCGTTCCCGTTCTCTCTCAGAGCATCCACCATCTGATCGGATTCCGCCTGCACCACTCTGGGATCGTTGGCACCCTGAACTATCAGCATGGGAACCCTGATATTCTCAACGTAATTAAGCGGTGAACGTTCTTCAAGCATCAGTGAATCCTCGTCCATATCACCCACTCTGATATCCATAATAGCACCCAGAGGTTTCCAGTACGGAGGAACGGTTTCCCTGAATGTAATAAGATTCGATGGTCCGAAGAAATCCACTCCCGCGCAATAGAGGTCCGGGGTGAATGTCACTCCGGCAAGCGTTGCGTAACCTCCATAGGAACCACCCATTATGACAACCCTGTCAGGGTCCGCGATACCCTGGTCGATAGCCCAGTTAACTGCGTCTGTAAGGTCGTCCTGCATCAGGGCTCCCCACTCCTTGTTGCCCGCGTTAAGATGCTCCTTACCGAATCCGGATGAAGCCCTGAAATTCACCTGCAGAACGGCAAATCCACGGTTGGCGAGCATCTGTGCAAAGGGATCGTATCCAAAATAGTCTCTGTACCATGGGCCACCATGAACATAGAGAACCATGGGAAGAGGTTCATCACCGGCATCAAGGGGCAGTGTCAGATAACTGGGTAGTACGAGTCCGTCACGTGCAGGAATAAGAAGGGGTTCTATTTCTGCCAACTGGTAATCGTCAAGGGCGGGGATAGCGTTGAACAGGTAGGTCATGGAGCGGGTAGTACGATCGTAAAGGTAATAGATCGCAGGGCTCTGCGGAGTGAAGTATACCACTATCCATGTACTGTCAGCATTGTCCCTGGAGGTAATCCCGAAATCTCCGGGATGAAAATCACCGAGGAAATCGTAATCTGTCTGGATGGAAGGATCAAGAATCTCTACGTTTCTCCTCAGATAATGGAAACTTACTGCTCTTGGTTCACCGGTGAATGGGTCAAAGGAAACACCGCCTATATCGGCAAGTGAGTCGTGGGCGATTTCAGTTATTTCTCCGGTATCCAGGTCCTGATAGAAAAGTGTGGTTGTGTTGGATTCCAGGTCGGACTCGTAATAAATGCCCCTGCCATCCTCACTGAAACGCTCGGGACTGACCATATCAAGGGCGGAAAAAGTTACGAACTCCTCCCATTCATCCTCGCCGGTATCCTTCAGATAAATGACTATGGTACCGTCATCCGGATCGATGGTGCCCATTCCGCGAATATTCAAATCCTCGTCGGTCATAAAACCAACGACCATGCAGCCGTCTTCGGTGGTTCCCGGGTTTTCCTGGAGCAGAGTAAGCTCTCCGGTCTCAAGGTCACAGGAATAGACATCGAAGAACATTGGATTGTTCCTGTTCATCTCGATGATAACCGTATTGGGCTGATCGCGGTCAGTAGCGCTTACGTAGGCTTTGACCTCTTCGAAAGGAGTAAGATCAGTTACTTCTTCAGTCTCAACATTCAGCCTGTATACATGTGTGTTCTCTTCACCAGCCTGGTCCTGCATATAGAGAATATCTTTACCGTTCTCCGCCCAAAAATAATTGGTTACGCCACGGTTTGTATCGTAAGTGAGCTGCCTGGCTTCGGATCCATCGGCATTCATGAGCCAAAGATTAAGAACGCTGTCAACCGGGGCAATGTAAGCGATCTGCTCACCGTCAGGAGACAGCTGGGGACGCATTCTTTCAGGGTTGCCAAACAGAACGGTTCGGGGAATAAGCTCATCCGCCCCTTCGGATTCAACATGTTCGATCACTACATCGGAATCCACGAGATCTTCAGGTACCGCCGGGGATCCATCCTCCCCGCAGGCAATTATTATTATCAAGCCCGTAAGAAGAGCTATCACACTGAATTGTGAACTGCTTTTCATCACATACTTCCTTCCCGGTACTACGGTTTGAACTAACCCGAGTATTTCATCAGGCAATAGAGTTATCGGCACTTATCAACTATGATGATGCTGTGCAGGCTATTGCTATAACAATCTTCGCTCGGACTAATATTGGTACTTTTCCTTCTGCAACTTTATACCTATCATATATGAAGAATTGCTAAATCCAAAATTTTCATGACAATAAAGGAGTATGTATATGCCAGGCAACATGTTCGATGATAAGGGCAGACTTAACATCCCAGAAGTGAGACATGATATAAATAAGACAATCAAGGCAGAAGTTGTGGTCAATGCGGCATACTGCCCTGAGGGACACAACCTGATCTCAGTTGATCATGTGGTATCGGGTTTCCCGGGAATCACTGTGAAGTTCCATGGCAGAAAGAGTGGAAGCGGACTTCTATCTCTTTCAGCAGTATTCGGAAACACTTCGTACAAAGTAATCGAAGGAAATGTGGATCCGGATGAACCTCTCGATCTTTCATGCCCTCACTGCGGAACTGAGCTGGACGTTCTGGCAAGCTGTCCCTGCAACCAGGACGCAGTGACTGTATTGTGCTACCTTTATCCCAGACCGGACCCGCACCAGGCAATCGCCTTCTGTAACGTTCTATCCTGTCCGAACTCGGCAGTTATCAGGTCAGGTGAGGCAATACGAATGCTTTCGGAATCACGCTATTAACTACCTCCCATGAAAGGTTGATACAGGCGCAGTGTGAGGGTTGTATCCGAATAAACGGGATCACTTGATTATCGTATATCGCAGAGATAACTCCCGAAGTGAAATAATCTCGTTCTATTCACTTCCCATCTCCTTGTCTATCTGCTTCTGTACCCTGTTGAAGAGGTAATCTCCCTTAAATCCGGAAGCATCGAGAAGCGCTCTGGTAAGGTCCTGGGTAGTAGTTTCAAGCTCCTGCATGAACTGCCCCTGGGCAAAATTCCGCTTCCCTTCGCTCTCTTCTTTTCCGAACAGGGCATTGAGCGATTCCTCGATCATCTGATCAAGACCCCATAGTTTGATATGAAGAAGTTCATGAACCACAACCTGCTCAAGATAGGTTGGATCAAGATCTGACTTAATCATCACGGCAGCCATTCTGTTGCTCTCATCGATCTTGACATCGCCGGATTTACGCCATTCCTGATTCACGACAATCGGACGAATATCCCAGTCACTGAGACTCAGCAGCGGCTTCCATTTAATCAGGTATTCATTTATCATTTTTTCATCGATTAGTCCCATACTCATCCTGTCTGATTTACGTGTTCGTTCACCACTGGTTACCCCGTTTGATGCTCTGATCGGTCCCTGCGGAGACCCACGCTAGAAAGGATATCATTAGGGTACCTGCAGCCGGTCAGTTCAAAATCAGAACTTTCCTTGTGATAATCGTTCCGGGAGCAGTCAATCTGATGAAGTAGAGTCCTGCCGAGAGCGATTCCCCGGTATCTGTTCCGAGATCCCAGACAGAGACATGCTCACCCGGAGCGGTTTCACTGTTCAATGTGACCACCCTTCTTCCATTGATGTCGTATACAGCGAGATCAACGGTTCCAACTGTCCGGGGTATCAGAAATTTGACACTCATCTGTGAGGTGGCGGGATTCGGGTATGGTTCTCCCATCCAGCATGTCCGGGGAACAGAAGGGTTTTCTCCGATTCCCTGAGGTGTCAGGTCGATGCTGTATACTTCTCCACCGTTTCCACTTATTCTGGCATGAATAGCCTTGCCTGAAGCAGTCGCATAACATCCGTCGGAGCTGACACTGACACTGTAGATCGAGCCGGGTTCGTCAATATCGTCAAGAAGTTGAAAGATCACGTTGCCACTGCGATCAAAGGCGGTAAAGACGTCTCCCGAGGTTCCATCACACATTCCCCAGCTCCCGGCGACGATTACAGAACCATCTTCACTGATATCTATCGAAGTGACCATATCACCGTAATCGGTGTACTGCCACATTTGAGATGGTGATCCTCCAGCGGGCCAGTCGAATGCGATTACCTTCCCCTTCAGCGGGCTGGTTCCCATCGTCCCGCCTGCAGCTGTTTCACCGTCACCACTTATCCCCACGGCCGTTGCCCAGGTATGACCTGTGTGGAAATTGCCGACCAGATCCCATGCAGTTCCGCTGAATTCGTACAGCTTGACGCGTCCATTTAACTCGCCGTTCACCAACCTTGTACCGTCATCGGATATCCTTGCGGAAGATTGACTTTTGTTTCCTACAGGAGTTCCAACCAGGCTTCCGTCAGTCATTTCATAGACCTGGCATCCGGAATAATCGTCTCTGACAGAAACAAGAACGCGTGATCCATCTCCGGTGATTTCCACCCCGCAGGTTTCACTTCCGGATACGTAGAGATCAACTTTCCAGACTTGATCTTTCGTGGAAGTATTTTCGCATATGAGTGAATCACCCGAAGCGTTAATGTAGACAAGATACAGGCCATCCTGTGTAATATCCTGTTTTCTTGCCGGATCAAGAATCACTGTAGGCACGGGTGACGAGGTCAGCCAGGCAAATACACCATCCTCGAGCGAACCTGCAGAAAACACAAGGGTATCCTGCCCTGCGGCAACATCCATCTTCGAGTCATTTAAGGGCATACTGTAACTCCAGACAGGAATTCCAGTGCCATGTGTACCGTACCTGGATATCCTGTTGTTATTGAGGTTCCAGGCTGTCAGAATACCCTCACCATCGCTGCTGATCACCGTTTCATTGGCGATTGCGTTATTGTGAATTCTATCAACCCAGAGAACTTCTGCCTTTAGATCCGGGCAGGGTGTCCAGGATGCTTCCTCCGTAGTCAGCTGCTCTGTATTTTCAACGATTTCTCCATCGATCTCCGTTATCGTTCTTGTGATCGTGCAACCATCCGCATCAGTATCAGTGATTTCAGTGTATCCAGTAAATCCTGATGACAGGACTGCAATTATCAATAGAATTACCGACATGATGGCCTCCTTGAAGAAAAATATTTACATGATCTCAATACTTCAGATACTCCTTTTTTTCCTGATCGATACAGTTTCGATCAGTTCACTATTAATATTTTCCTGGTAATAACAGTTCCAGGAGCACTCAACCTGATAAAATACAACCCGGTAGAAGATAACTCTCCGGAATCACTCTTAAGATTCCAGACTGAGACATGTTCTCCGGGAGCAGTTTCGCTGTTCAATGTGGCTACCCTTCTTCCATTGATGTCATATATGGCAAGATCAACGGTTCCACCGGTTCGGGGAATCAGGTATTCAACACTCATCAGTGAGGTAGTGGGATTCGGGTATGGTTCTCCCATCCAGCATGTCCGGGGAACAAAAGGAGTTTCTTCGATTCCCGTAGATGTCAGGTTGATGCTGTATACTTCTCCGCCGTTTCCGCTTGTATATGCGTGAACGGCTTTTCCCGAAGCGGTAGCGTAGCATCCGTCCGAACTGACGGAGACACTGTAGATCGAGCCTGGTTCGTCGATATCGTCAAGAAGGCTGAGAATCACGTCGCCGCTGCGATCAAATGCTGTAAATACATCTCCGAAGGTTCCCTGCCACCTTCCGTAACATCCTGCGACTATTCTGGATCCGTCTTCACATATAGCAACCGAGGAAACGTTATCACCGTAATTCGTGTATTCCCACAATACAGATGGACTGCCACCCTGAGGCCAGTCGATTGCAATTACCTTACCCCCGGCGGGGCTGTCTTCCCAGGTTCCACCCGACAGTGTTTCCCCATCGCTGCTGATCGCCACCGATCTGACCCATTCATCACCTGAAGCGATGTTGGCGGCCAGGTCCCATAAAGTGCCGTTGTATTCGTACAGCTTGATACGTGCATTAAAGTCACCTGTTATGAATCGTGAACCATCGCCTGAAATACGGGCCATCGTCTGACCGTAATTCCCTACAGGTTCACCAACCATACTTCCGTCAGTCATATCGTAAACTCGGGCTCCGTTACCGGCATCGTAGAAAGAAACGAGAACGCGCGATCCATCTTCGGATATATCAATCCCGTTGTATATGCCAACGGAGGTAACAATATAGGTTCTCCAAATTTCTACTTCCGAAGAGGTATCTATACAGATCAGCGTATCCACCGATTCGTTTACCTTGACAAGATACAGGCCGTCTTCCGTAATATCCTGCTTATCTCCCGGTTCCAGAGTCAGCGTGGGTACGGGAGAAGAAGAAAGCCAGGCGTAAATACCATCTTCAGGTGAACCGGCGGACAGCACATGGATGTCCTGTCCTGCTGCAACATCCATTCCCCATTCATCCAGCGGCATAGCGTAACTCCAGATTGGTGTTTGTATTCCGTCAGTGTCATACAAGGATACCCTTTCATTGTTGAGATACCAGCTTACGAAAATACCCTCACCATCACTGCTGATTACCGTTTCATTTGCGATTGCGGCATTGTGGTTTCTGTCAACCCAGATAACCTCTGCCTTGGGATCCGGGCAGGGCGTCAAGGATGTTTCCTCTGTAGTCAGCTGCTCTGTGTTTTCAACGATTTCTCCATCGATCATCATAATCGTTCTTGTGACCGTGTAGCCATCCACATCAGTATCAGTGATTTCAGTGTATCCAGTGAATCCTGAAGCCAGTGCAGCAGCAATAAGTAATACCCCCAGCATAATAACCTCCCTATTTATATGTGCGTAATAATCTATATGAAATTATCTCAGCATTACCATCTTGTATACCTGGTTGAACTCTCCGGCATTCAGTCGGCAGAAGTATATCCCATTAGAAACCGGCGAACCGTTCAGACCTCGTCCGTCCCATTGTAATGAATGATTGCCGCCTTCGTGATACTCGTTTGCTACCAGTGTTGTAACCAGTTGCCCCGAGATATTATAGATAGAAAGGGATACCATGCTGGCTTGTGATATACTGAAGCTGATCGTAGTCTGCATACTGAATGGATTAGGTTCATTCCTCAGGAAATCATGAATAGTCGGAACAAAGTGATAGTCGGCTCCTATGCCGGTGACGTCACCCTGGATTCTGGGCAGGTAATAGTCGCTATTGCCGTAAACTCCGGTGAACCCGGCAACAATAAATGATTTATCAGAGGTTTGTTGAACTGACCAGCCTCTTTGATCATTTAATCCTTCATAGGTCCTTGTCCACAGTGTATCACCGGACATATCCACATGTAACAGATAGACATCACCATCTCCTCCCGCGCTGAATGATCTGGCCGTTCCGGAAATGATATAAGTCCCATCATCTATCTGCTGTACAGAATATCCTTTGTCGAATTCCGTTCCTCCGTAGGTTCTTGTCCAGACAGTATCACCCGCAGCATCTGTTTTGATCAGGTAGACATCATAACTACCTGCTCCGAATGAATCCGTGAATCCGGCAATGATGTAACCATCATCCGATGTCTGTTGAACCGAATAACCTGAATCGGTGTACTCCCCGCCATAAGTTCTTGTCCATAAAGTGTCACCTGAAGCGTTTGTCTTCACCAGGTACACATCCTCATTGCCACTGCCAAAGGATGTGGTATAGCCTACAACGATATATCCATTATCCGAAGTCTGCTGAGTCCAGTAGCCTACTTCGTAGCCGGTTCCTCCGTATGATTCAATCCATTCAGTATCACCTGAGTCATCCGTCTTTATAAGACAGGCGTCCTCATTATTCGTACCAAGAAACTGTACATGCCCTGAAATGATATATCCGCCGTCTGAAGTCAGCTGAACACATCTGCCGGTATTGATATTCGGAATAGGCACCTCACCCCAGCGATTTGTCCATAATGTATCTCCGGAGGAATCAGTTTTCAGAAGCCAGATATAACTGCCCATGATACCTATCGGTTGAGTATTCCCTGCGATGATGTATCCGTCATCGGCTGTCTGCCGGACACATCTTCCATCGTCGCTGCCGTCCTTTCCATAGGTCCTTGTCCACAGTATATCGCCAGCGGCATCTGTCTTTACCAGATAGATATCATAACCACCAGCGCCGTAAGAATTCGATATTCCCACAATGACATATCCGTCATCGGAAGTCTGCTGAACACACCATCCCTTATCTTCGTTTACCCCACCATAGATATTCGTCCAGAGGGTGTCACCCGGATTCTGTGCCGCCAGTTCGGGTGAAAGGAACAGGCCCAGTATTATTGCAAACAGTATTGATTTTTTCATGCTTCCCAATCTCCATTTCCGCCATTCGAATTTCTCTGATGCTATTTGATTGTTAAATATTCAATACATATATAACTATGTCAGTGTTATGAGGGCAATATCTTTATTCTTGATACTATGACATATTTTTTATTACTGGTCTGAAAAGTTCCTTCCCTGACTATCTCCTCCAAGATCATCCACTACTTTGACGCACTCATATCAAACCTCTATTATTACATAATGGTTTTTAATCAAGAGAGGAAATCAGGTCCCATGGACGATTCGATACAGACTCTGGAAGACAGACTCGAATCGTTAACAGATAATGATCGTATCGAGCTTCTGATCGAACTGTCCCACAGGGAATACAAAATCTCCCCCGCAAAAGCCTGTTCCTATGCGGAAGAAGCCCTTGTTCTATCAATATCCACCAGTTCAAGATTACTGGAAGCGAAAGCTCTGAATGCACTTGGCAGAGCCAACCTTGGGCAGCTTACCCATGTTGAAGCCCTGGAATATCTTCACAGGGCTCTTTCCATCTACGAAGAACTTGATTCAAAGCCGGGCATCGCCGAGGTGTTTGGAAACATCGGTCTGGTGCACCACTCAAGCGCTGAACAGGAAGATGCCCTTGAATACCTTG
>DAOWFD010000098.1 GCA_030638185.1 Candidatus Aegiribacteria sp. | reverse complement strand
CACTTCAGGAACAGCCACTCGGCAGTCACGAAGTTGGTTAAATTCAAGCCGACCTTGGAGGATGCGGTCTATTATGCTCACAGATAATGAGTTACCATATATGATTAGTGCTGGATATTTAAAAATGGGGCCAAACGCGAGGGGGCTGTCACAAACTGACAGCCCCGGGTTAACCTCTCCTATCTTGATGTTTCTTCAAGCAGAATGGTAAAGGCTCCATCGCCGGAGGAGTACTTCTCGACCATCAGAAAGCAGTCTCCCTCCTGGCTTTCATTGATGGTAAAGTATAGAAGGGAGTTGGTTCCATCCCCGCCGTCATCGTCGTAAAGGTTCTCTCCGTCAGGCATAATGAGTGTTATGGTAGGGTCCAGTTCATCACTTTCAACGGATATGGAGTAGCTTCTACCTGCCTGTAGACTGAGCCTGTAAATGAAGCTTTCGGTTTCATTGGGTGCGTTTACTTCTGTTGACCTGCCAACTCTGAGGATACTTATGCCAGCGTCATCTACTGACCATGAGAATGTTACCTCACCTTCCCCCGAACCACTGTAGGGTGATACAAGGGCAATGTAATCACCCCGAAGGAGTGGTTGAACAATCCTTGAGTCGGAACCGAGATCAGCGTAATCATCATTTGAGGCGATGTACTGTATGTTACCTTCAGCATCTCTCTGGAGGAGAGTAAGGCATACATCGATGTAACCGGAAGCGTTCAATTCGTAAACCGAAGTAGTTTCAACAGTGAATGTGAAAGCAGCTACCGGGGTGAAGGAATTAAGGAATCCGGGCGCTTCCCAGCTCTCTACCATATCCGGCCAACAGGCGATTGCGAAATTTCTGTCAGTAATTATTTCAGCTATGTAGTCCGTATCCTGCTGCTGAGCGGGAGTTTCAACTGCTTCCAGCGCTTCCTCGTCGATGTATTCCATCTCAAGAGTAAATCTTCCATGGCTTCCGGCGGAATAGGGCATGACAAGGGCTATATAATCTCCAACGTCCAGTTCTCTTACTACTCTGGAGTAAGAGCCGCTGTAATCATCATTGTATTCCACGAATGTGTAAGTTCCATCTTCAATGGCCATTAGAATCAGATAGGGATCAAAATCATCAGATTCCAGTGATATTGAAACCATTTCTTCGCTTTCCATCGTGAAAGGAAAGAGTTGCGCCTGGGAGTAATTATTAACGTAGACATCGTTTTCAAGTGCTTCTCTGAGAATACCGTAAAGGTAAGCATTGTAGCTGTCCTCTTCGATCCAGCCCTTTATCGTTCCCCCGGAAAAATCGGTTGCATGAATAAAGGCTTCAAGATCCTCAAGAGTTCCTTCCTCAATAATAACGTCGTAAAGACCCCTGGTATCATCGGGCGAAAAGACCAGAAGTTTTCCCCCTAATGGAGTTCCACCAAGTACGATCCTTGCGCTGTTGGTCTCTTTCCAATTGTCGTTGAAGGCTATGAGATTCCCACCTCCATCGATCACCGCTACAATGGGATCGAAATCGTGGCTTCTTACATCAATAACCATTATACCGCTTCCAGATATATCATGCACAGCGGTATAGGTATCCGGTTGAACAGGGCAGCCCCGGGCGAAAAGAGCGCTGCTGGCCTGGGGCCAGGCATCGGTAAGTGTGTGTGTTTTCTCCGGCAGGGCGCTTCTTATTACATTGCCGGGGGTCGCCACTCCGTTGGAGCAGCCTGCTGCCAGCATTGACAGCACGGTTACAAAGGTCAGCAGTGTTCTCATATTATCTCCTGATTCTGTTAAATTCCTACATGTGTTAAGATAATACTAAATAAGCACAGGTACTATTCCATGTTAGGGTGAAATTCGGTAATTGTTGAATCACAATCCAGAACTTCCCGATATCTCTCCGGTTACATTAATGGAATACAGACCCGACAACCGATCATTGCATATGAAGTGGGATTAATTATTATTCCTGTATGATGAAAAACGTACTGATATCATACATGTCCTACTTCGGAAACAGCAGAAAATGTGCCGGGCTTTTCGACGAGGACCTGAAGTCCAGGGGTTTCGAGACGCAACTGATATCCATAAAAGATAATGAGAAACCCTCAGGGGAATGGGATACACTGATTGTGTTCAGCCCCGTAAGGATGGGCAACGTGGTCGGGAAAACCAGGAAATTCATCAGAAAGCTGGACTGTTCAGGGAAGAACTTCGCCCTGGTAATAAGCCATGGAGCAGATCTGGACCACAGGTTCAGCCCTGTAAAACCCACGGAGAAACTCCAGGTCCGTATGACGGAAAAGGGTATGCTGAAAGTCGCCGATCCTACTTACATTAAGGTGGTCAGCAACGAAGGACCTCCCGTGGAAGGCTTTGAAGATACCCTCGGGGAACTTGCAGACAGCCTGGTGAACTCTCCAGCAGTAATCCGATGACATTCCGCAGAGGTCGCCTGTAAGAAAACTAATGTACGTGCACCGCAAGTGGAACCCCTCTCCGATGTTTCGCAATAGCTCGGGAACATCTGAAGATCTTTCACGTTATTCTGTAGAGGTATTTCAGCGGTTTATATATTGAAGCAATACTGTATTTCATATAAATGAGGCTTAACTGTCTGTCAGCCTGAGGATTACTTTACTTGAAAATGACCTTGGAGTATAATCACCAGAATCAAATCATTCACCTTAAAGCAGAGGAATAGTATGAGAACAATAACCGTTTTGCTGGTGCTGTGTGCGATGGCCGCAGCGGAGTGGGTTGACTTCGGCATAACCGACCTGGACCATGCCAGCCTGGAAGTGGTGGAATGTACCGCCTCCGGTTTCGTGGTGGATATCACACTGCCCGGGTTCCAGAACAACTCATTTACTGAGAATGGAATGACATTCAATTCCATCAGCGTGCCGGCCCTTACTCCCTACGCCGATGCGGAGGGAGCACCCATGCTTCCAAAGGCATCCTTCATGGCCGCCGTTCCGGACAATCCCAACGTATCCATCAGCGTGGAGGCACTTGAGGCTCCGGTTGTAATCAGGAACATCACTCCATCACCCATGCAGCCGATTCCTGTGGATAACTCCTACGATCCCGTTCCCTTTACCTACCTTCCGGAGACGTACAGTCATGGCTCGTATCCTTCACAGAGAGCTGTGTTCGATGATCCCGGAACCCTTCGCGGAGTGAACATGGGCCGATTCACTGTCATTCCCTTCCATTGGGATGCTGAAACAGGCCTTCTTACCGTTACTCCGAAGCTCCGCGTAACCGTTGATCTTGGTGGAAGCGTTAATGTCGACCCAAGGCTTCGGAGCAGGTTCTTCATTAATACGTACAGAACCCTTGTCAATTCGGAGATCCTCGGTGCACCCGAAAGGACTATCAGCTCCGAAAGCAGTGAGCCGGTAAAAGCCTACAACATCAGGGAGGCAAGGGATATCACCGAAGCCGACCTGCTGATAATCGCCGGTGATGATTTTGTCGATACCATGATGGATGTTTTCATCGACGCGAAAATGGACCAGGGCTACCTTACCGCCATAGTGGCAGCCGGCAGCTGGTCCCAGACAGAGATCAAGGACTACATACAGAACGCCTATGACAACTGGGTCATACCCCCCAGTTTCATTCTTTTCGTTGGGGATCAGGAAGATCTCACAAGCTTCAGTGCTCCAACAGGCATATACAGCGACAACCGCTACTGCTGCATGGACGGTTCGAGTGATTTCAGAGCCGATATCTTCCAAGCCAGGTTCGTAACTCCTACGAGCCACTATCCCTTTGTAGAGGAAAAAATTCTCAAATGGCAATTCGACCCCCTGATGGACGCGGATTTCTGGGGGAATGTTCTCTGCGCAGGAAGTCTCCAGGCACTTGGAGGTACAGTTGCAGATCGCTGGTTCTGCTTCACCTGTGAAACGGTTCGTGATACGTATATGAACATTTACGGAAAGACCGTTCAGCGGGAGTACACCAAGGACACTTCGGCTTCACCTCCGTATTACTACAGAAACGACCTTCCAAGCGCAGGGCAGGAGATTCCCGGTGATATTGTCTGGGATGGTGATGCGGCGGGTATTCTGGCAAGCATAAACAGCGGAGTTTTTCTTGTTCAGCACCGGAACCACGGGAGTGTCGCAGGATGGGGACACCCGGCGTTCCATATATCCGATCTCTCGGGTTTAGCAAACGGCGAGAAAACTCCCATGGTAATGAGTGTGAATTGCCTTACAGGCCAGTTTTCAAGTAACTGCTTTGCTGAGAATCTATTCCGGATGGAGGATGGATCGGTAGGCGTGCTGGCTGCAACCGGCGTTAGTTACAGCTACTGGAACGATTACATCTGCTACGGCCTGTACAAATCCTTCAACGATGAGTACACCAGCCCTCCGGCACTGTACACGGATCCTACAGGTAACTACCTTACCGGTCAGGCGCTCATATGTTCAAAGATCGAGATGGAAGCTTCCGCTCCTATGTGTCCATATCCAACCGACCGTACCGAGAAAGAATGGGATCTTTTCCACTGGTTCGGTGATCCCACCATGGATATGCGTACAGCTGTCCCACATGACCTTTCAGTAACCGCTCCTACTAGCTTGCCGGAAGGCTCCACTCAGGCAACCTTCTCCGTGAGCGAACTGGATGGTGTAGTGGAAAACGCTCTTGTCTGCATAACCCATGACAACCTCTGGGCAAGCGGCGTTACCGATGGTACAGGAAATGTTACACTTACTTTCGACCCTATCGGCCCTCTAAGTAATATCCAGTGGATGGTTACCGCGCACAACGCTCTTTCAGAAGAGGGTGTTATAAACGGTGTGGGAATAGGCGATAATCCCGAAGAAGTCATAATAACCATGGTAGGCTTACCTCATCCCAACCCGGCAAGCGGTAATGTTACCTTCCCGGTTACACTCTCAAGTAGCGGCCTTTTCGAGATGACCATCTACGATACCGCCGGAAGGGCTGTCGCAACTGTACACTCCGGGGAACTTGAGGCTGGTGTCCATTCTCTTATCTGGAATACCTATGATGTACCGCAAGGCATTTACATGATCCGATCCATCGATCCCACAGGTTCGGTTACCACCAACAGGATAGTGGTTTGTAAATAAACCCTGTTTATCTAAATGAAAGGCGGAGTCGAAGGCTCCGCCTTTCTCGCGTTTGGCCTTTGACTAGACATTCGTCGATTTCATTTCATTAATAATTCAGCACTTGCGTTTGTAAGAAGAGGTTTGTATTATTGGAGTAACTAGTTATGTAACTAGATTGCAACAAAGGGAGGAAGAATGGGATTT
>DAOWFD010000183.1 GCA_030638185.1 Candidatus Aegiribacteria sp. | reverse complement strand
CAGGCAACCGGTTCATTCTTTCTAGGAGGACCGATATCAAGACTTTTGCTATATCTGCCTGTGGCATATGTATTAGTGAATTATGCCCGGGGTGACCTACAGCAATGGCGAAATATCTGGATTGCCGTACTGGTAACGGGCGTCTACAGTTTCCAGTCGATAATCGGGGATGTGGCTACACACTATGTTTACGTTTCATCCGCTTTCACAGTGTTGTTTCTGGTGTACTTTGCAGGAAGAATTGAAATACCAGGAAGAAAAGGAAGGCTATTGTTGATCGGGGTTGCTCTGCTTGCAGTTCTTGCTGCAGGATTTGTAACCAGACGTGAATGCCTGAATTTCAATAACAAATATGTTAATTGTGAACGAGTCTTCAGTGCTCTGGAAGAAATATCCGATTCTCTTCCTTCGGAAAGCGGAGCAGTCTGTCTCGTTCAGTTATCAGGTAATACCCCGATTGAGAATGAAATGAAGAATGTACCTTTGTACATGGGTTTCATAGACACTGACAGTGAATGCACATTTATTGTTGTCAGAGAAGTAGATGGTGGAAGTGATCTGCCGATTCTTGTATGGGAACAGGATAAGATCGTAATCAGATAATACCATCGAATCGCACATTAAGATACCTGAGCAATTTCAGATTCGAATAAGTAATATCTGTGTCATAGAATTTGAGCTGTCAAGCAGATTTTGTTTCCTTCATTTGCAGAAAAGCACAGCTGTTGTGGATATCACCGGATCATACAGTTTCATGACCGCATTGAATGTGAAAGAAGGTCCAGCTCGGTGGACAATTCAACATATCGCAGTACAACACCATCGGGAACATCGAGGGGCTCCAGCACGAAGCTTAGGATTGCCCTGCATCCCATACTTACCAGGCCGTTGACTGCTCTCTGTCCCTCTCCAGGAGGAACCGTTAATATGGCGATATAATTGCCCTGTTCACCGACAACCTCCCCGAGTTTATCAACCGGCTGAACGGTGACTCCCGCAATCGTTCTACCGATAATTTCCGGGTTTTTATCAAAGATGGCGGAATAACTGTATCCACCGGTTCCTTCCAGTCCCGATTCCAGGAGAGCACTGCCGATGTTCCCCGCACCAATTACGATCACCTGTGGAGGTTCACAGGTGCCGAGTATTCGATCAATATTCTCAAGAAGGTCTGATACCTCATACCCGGAACCCTGCTTCCCGAATTCACCGAAAGCCGCCAGGTCTTTTCTTACTGCTGCAGATGAAATTCCGCATCTTTCCGACAGATATTTTGAAGTTACTACCCCTGTCCCGTCAGCCCCGGCTTTTCTTAGACACCTGGCGTAGTGGCTGAGCCTTCTGATAGTTTTTTCGGATACTTTCTTTCCGGGCATTTATTTCTCCAGTCCTTATTGTGATAGTTCGAACTTTCACAAATCTACAGGTCTGCTTTTTTACGGTCAACCCTTTTTCGAACCTTCCATCACTACGAGAAAGCTGCAAGCAAAAGTGTCTTCATGATTCTCCGATGTCTATCAACCAAGGAGCGGGTAGGATAATCGAGAGATTCTGGCCTTTCAGCCGGTCAGCGGAAGGAACCATGGTCCCTCTCACGCTGGATGCCGGTTGCAATTCATCTGCCAAGGTGTATTATAATTATAGGTGTAGTTTTACATTTTTTAGGAGGTGTAGTCTGATGAGTTCTGGCGGTATGAACCGGTCGCACGACACCTGGATAGATAACCTCAGGAAAGTAGCATCGAACATCAACAGCCAGAAAATATCGGTCACTTCCAAAGCGCTCCTGGCCCTCCTTGATAGTGTTCCAGCGGCGATAGGCATAGTGAGGGACGGGACTCTCGCCTGGGTGAATTCACGCATGGAAGCTATCACCGGCTACCCGCTGGAGGAGCTCCTGGACAAGCGGTTCAGCGACCTCTACCTGAACGAAGAGGAATCAGAACATGTCTTCAGCGACCGGGTAACACGGATCGCCCGGACCGGCGAAGGCGAAACGGATACCCTTTGGAAGAAGTGGGATGGGACCATCGTGAACGTCCATCTCAGCTGGTCGGCTCTGGACCCCGAGACCCCGGAGAGGGGCTTCGTGTTCACAGCACTGGAAACAACCTCGCGGACCGGTGGCGACATAGACAAGGAATTCATGTACAGGGCAATCGAAACCTCCATGCATGCTGTCGTCTTCTGCGATCTCGATTTGAACATCGAATGGGTTAACGGTGAGTTTCTCAGGAAGTTCGATCTCGAAGATATCGGGGCTGCGAAAGGGAAATCCGTCAGTTCGATGCTCGATAACCCCGAAAGTATCGTGGACCCAATGCTGGAGCTGTTGGAGACCGGTCGGTGGCAGGGAGAGCTGCGATTCCAGCTGTCCGACGGCAGCACGATCGACACACTTGTCAGTGCAGCTATCCTGCCCTATGCCAGCGGGGCTTCTCGAAAGATTATCGCGTCCGGTATGGACATCACCAAGAAGAAGCTGGCGGAGAAAGTCCTCAGGGAGAGCGAAGAGCGGTACAGAGTGCTCTTCAAGACAGCCAAGGATTCCATTTTCATCAAAGATCGTTCTCTGAGATACACACAGGTCAATCCTGCCATGGAAAAGCTTTTCGAACTCCCCACCTCGGAGTTGATCGGAATGACCGATGAAGACCTTTTCGGACCTGAGCCCGCCTCCCACATCAGAGAAGATGACTTCCGTGTTCTTGGTGGGGAGACCATCGAGGAGGAACATACCAAGCCTGTGAAGGGGATTGAGAGAATATTCCATGTCATCAAAGTTCCGATGTACGATGCTTCCGGCGGTATTACCGGCATCTGCGGCATTGCCCGTGATATCACCGAGCGAAAACGGCTTGAGGATCAGCTGCGTCATGCGCAAAAGATGGAGGCCATCGGACAGCTGGCAGGCGGAGTGGCTCACGACTTCAACAACCTGCTACAGGTCATCAACGGTTATGCCGAAATGACGCTGGAGGATCTCGATCCCTCGCACCCTGCACACGTTTCCATAGAAGAGATCGCAAGAGCCGGGAACCGCGCCGGGACACTGGTCAGACAGCTGCTTTCGTTCAGCCGCCGTCAGATTATCAATCCCGCCGCCCTCGACCTCAACGAGGCTATCGACAAGCTTATGAAGATGATCCGGCGCGTGATCGGTGAATATATCGAACTTGAATTCATCCCTGGTCAGGAGCTGGGAACCATCCACGCTGACCGGGGTCAGATGGAGCAGTTGCTAATGAACCTGTGCGTGAATTCGCGCGATGCCATGCCGAACGGCGGTACTATCACAATCAAAACCGGTAACGTACTGTTTAACAGCGAACAAATCAAAACGCATCCATGGGCCAAGCCGGGCCGCTATGTTCTGCTAAGCGTCAGCGACACGGGCTGCGGGATGGACGAGGAAACGTTAAGCAGTGTCTTCGACCCTTTCTTCACCACCAAGGAAGTGGGTAAAGGGACTGGACTTGGCCTGTCCACTATCTACGGCATCGTCAAGCAGCACGGTGGACAGATCCAGGTTTACAGCGAAGTCGGTAAGGGAACGATGTTCAGTATCTATCTGCCCGCTGTCGAGCACCGTGCGGTGGAGGTTTCCAGCTCGGTTGACAGCCCAATCCCGGGCGGGACGGAAACGATCCTCGTGGCCGAAGACGATGATATGGTACGGAAGCTGACCGTACAGACGCTTGAAAGGGCGGGATACACGGTCCTCGACGCCAGGAACGGCAAGGAGGCCGTGAGGCTATTCGAGGCTCACGCTGACGAGATCGCGCTGGCAGTGCTCGATGTCGTGATGCCGGAACTCAGCGGCAGACAGGCCCATGACCGGATGAAGGAAATTCGCCCCGACGTGCGCGTGCTATTCAGCAGCGGTTACAGTCATAGCGATATCCACACGCGCTTCGTCCTCGACGAGGGTCTGCAACTCATCCAGAAGCCCTACAGCCCGGACGACCTGATCCGCAGGGCGCGAGAGGTGCTGGACACCTGATGTCTGATCCCGGGAGATTCACTATTCCGGCTGATATTTCTCAAGCATTCCTGCGACTTCGGGTATTTCCATTCCGGTCAGCTCAATAAGTGTGGAATACACCCTCCCGATCGCACCCATCTGCTGTTTCATCATTTCCGCTGCTTCCGCCCGCATTCCTGATGTCTCCGGTCCAGCATTCAGTGATGTATAAATACTGAATAACCTCTTCACACATGAGAAAACCTCAAAATACTCTATGGAGTCCACCTGGGAATCGGAATATTTCCGATATTCGTTGAGGACAAGATCTCGCCATTTCCGCTCCATATATGTACTCATAAGAAGCATGGTCCAGGACAGATCAAAACGATAATCCGAGACAGAAACCTGAGTCCAGTCAATGACGAAGTTCTTTCCATCATCACGGATTATGATATTTCCGGGATGGAAATCCAGATGAACCGGGCAAGGCTTTCCGCATGGAATAAGATCGCGTTTCTTCTCCAACCAGGACAATGCAGATTGAAAACCGGACGCCCCGCTTAATTTCAGAAAATGTCTGCCCATCTCAAGATACTTATTTATGAAATACCATGGGTCATTGAATCTCCCAGCATCTTCATCCTCGAGAATTCGCCAGTCAAGTGAATGCAATCCCACTTCGAGTTCGCAGAATTCCGACAGGAGTTGCATCTGATGTTCCACTGTAGATGATGAGAGTACATGCCACATGCCCTGTCCTGTAATTCGCTCCATGATCATGAGCGGTTTATCAAATGGAGATTGGTCTCTCGAGAGAGTGAATACTTCAGGAACCGGATACCCAGCTGAATGAAGTTTCTTCATCCCTTCGAATTCACGATATGATTTCTCGTAAGCATCGTTACCGGGATAGATCCTCAGTATCATTTCTCTGATAACTCTATCTCCCGGATATCCGTGCTCCAGATCAAATGAGTATACATCGCTCTCCCAGCCCTCGCTCACAGATTCAGGCTCTGTTATTTGAATATCTTTGAGTTCCGGAAAAGAATGGCGACAGAACTGCTGAAGAGATTTCCGCATATGTCATACTCCAAATTATAAAACACCTGATTTAACTCTACGGGCAATTATGTGTTACGATATCATTCCTGGTATTCCAGTCGGGAATAATTGCGGTCTGGGTGGTATACGGCAGCTCATCCTGGAAGAATATACAATCACCACGCCGTTGCTGAATCCTGCCTTCGTAAATATCCGCTGTAATATCCTGTCAGAAACCACAATACAGAGACAGCTCTGTCCTGTCAAGCCGTCCAGTCTGGCACCCCATAGTGGATGCTTTCAGAACTCTTTCCGATTGGAAACCCATAATTTAGAAAGCACGATGCAGATATGGGTATCTTTGGAGCGTTTCCCTCGATTTGTTTATCTGCCTTGGAATGTTATTGGATAAACGAACATAATTGGGGTTGACTTGTTAGACTTTAATACAGAAGGTTAGAACCTTCAATCAGAACTCAAGGGAGTTAGGTAATTCCTTCTGTAAAAGGAAATCCGGTATTAATCGAGGAGGGTTTGTGATGAAGTGTATTAATATACTACTAATTGGTTCGCTTCTGATCGCCGGATGCGGCGAGGAGGAAGGAGACTTTGAGGTTGAGAGTAAACCTACCGTCCCTGTGGACACACTTGAGGTTACCCTCCAGATAGGGACTGACTTCGGAGATTCCACTGACACCTTCGGAGCAATCATGGATGTAGCCATTGATGATAACGGCAATATTCTGGTCCTCGATCGAGTCGCTGCAGACCTCAAGATGTACGACAGCAGTGGTGAGTACTTAGGGCATGTGACAAGGAGGGGAAACGGACCTGGAGAACTGGTCTTGCCATGGGACATGTTTCTCTTTGGTGACGGCAGACTGATGGTACTCGATCCCGGCAAGCATGGATTCATAGTTTTCGACGACTCACTGAGGTTCAAGGAAGAACTGCAGCTATGGCTGCAGAATCCCCCGTTCCAGAGCTGCGCGGTCTCCGACAGCCAGTTCGCCTCTTATAAGGCCAATCTCGAGCGCACTGATACTCAACTGATAATACACCGAAGGGTAGCACTCTACACTTACGGTAACGAGGACTGGGACATGTTGTTCTGGCGAGACTCACTGTCTTTGCCCATTGATGATGTCAGGCGGGACCGGTCATTGCTCTTCAACAACATCGAAGAACCTCTCGTGATATGTAGCGACGGTTCAGGTATGGTGTATTTCTCGATGAAGGAGGAAGAAGAATACTCGGTCACAGGATGGGACATCGACGGTGAGAAACTGCTGGATATCTCCATGGACATGCCTCCCGTTGAAAAGACCATGGAGGAGATAAAGGCGGAGAGCACCTATGTCACCAACTATGTGGCAAGGATTGGAGGCGGACGTGAAGTCCAGTGGGAATTCCAGCCGGAACTTTACAAAGACATGGTGATCGATATCAATATCGGTCCCGACGGAAACCTATGGGTAAGAAGGGGCACCAAGCAGACACCCTTCTTCGATATTTTCGACCCTTCAAGCGGTGAGCTGCTCAGACAGGCAGTGTTCCCTGAAGAGGGCTTGAGCTGGAAGGTGGAAATTTCCAGGAATGGGATACTGGCATGGGAAGAGGATCCCGAATCCGGCTTCCAAGTGCTATACTTTCTTAAGTAAACCAGATTCAAGAATAAGTAAATGTCATGTGCTGAAATCAATAGCAGTTAATAGTAGAGCGATTCATCGAAATAATTACGTATTCTGCATGTCAAAGTCAAAGTTTTTCCATCGATGGATAACAGGTTCCGCGTTTGTCTCCTCAATTCCTTTAAGGATTCTTTCTCTGAGTTCATCTGTAGAAACAACACGAATATGTTTCAGAAAAGTCCGTGCTATCTTTGAAAAATATGTTTCTATCAGATTAAGCCAGGAACCATGAGTGGGCGTATGCACATAAATAAAGCGATTCGGTCTTGTCTTGAGATAGTTCATCGTTTCCTTTGAAATGCGTGCTGATATGGGTATTCTCCATGGTATTTTGTATATTGTGTGGAGGATGATTTAATGTATATCATGACAGCACTTTCAGTTCTCGCTCTTTCATCTGTTCCTGCGACGGATTCTGAACTCCGGGAGTTCCAATACAATGGTTCAGGCCTTGCCCTGATAGCGCCTTTTAACAGTGGCATGATTGCTGTCCCCCGGGGTTACGGAAGCGCTCTGTACCTTGAAAGGGGAAACACTGCCAGATGTATCCCCTGGTCGTGGGATGAATCAAGGTGCTGTTCGGCTCCCTCCTCCCATGGAAATTCGGCTGCCATATGCATAAACAACAGCGGTTCGGATTACATTCTGCTTTTCTCTCCCGATTCTATACTTGAAATCTACGGTCCTTTCATCAAAGGCGGAAGACCGGTATTTGACAGCCTGGGAAACCTCTGGTTCACATCTGATGGATTTCTTCACAAAAACGGCATATCAACCGGAATAGAGCTCGAATCCCATACCGTATCTGTTGATCCTTCAGGTAATTGGGTCGCATTCTGCGATCGCAATGATCGAATTTGCATTCTGGATATTGCTGATGGTGAGTCTTCGGTTCTCGCCTCCGATTACAGGTTTTACAATCCCGTATTCCTGACCTGCGAGGGAATCCCCGTTATCGTTTCACAAACACTGGAGGGTGAGATTGTTAAAGTCTCCCCTGCCGATGGAGCATGTACGTCTCTTGCGGAGGGCTCTCAGCCCTTCTGGTGGAAAGAGAGGGAAGTGATTCTCTATAGCGTGACCTCCGATGACGGACATATGATCACTTCAGGTGAAATCTGGATTGTATCCCTGGACGGATTAAGCCGGCAGATCACTTTTTCCCCCGGTATCCATGAGATTCACCCTATAGTTTTAGACGGTACTGTTTTCGCAATTGAAGCCATCAACGGCTCTCTTGTGGCCGTTCGTGACAGATGATGCGTCTCATGATTCCATTACTGCTTATCGTACAGATGATACTTGCCTGGTCAGTGTGTCTAGATCCGGGACATGGAGGCTCGGATAACGGTGCGGTTGGTATATACTACACCGAAAAGGAAGCAAATCTCGATGTTGCATACCTTGTCAGGTCGTATCTTGAGCAGCTGCCTGAGTGTGAAACTGTCTCCATGACAAGGCTTACTGACGAGTATGTTTCGCTTGTCGACAGGGTGGAATACGCCAATACGGGTGGTTATGACAGATTCATTTCCATTCATCACAACGCATTCAACGGATCGGTTCAGGGGACGGAAACGTTCTGTGATACTGATGGTTCTCCCGAATCCTTTGCCTTCAGAGATATAACCCACCCTTATATCGTTGATGCCTTCGGATACTACGATCGGGGGGTTAAAACAGCCGACTTCTATGTCATCAAATATACTGAAATGCCATCAATCCTGGGTGAAGCTTCGTTTCTTGACTACATCACCCTGTGGGATGAATCCTGGAAATTTTTCAACCACTGGCAGGACCATGACGGAATCGAGGGGTGGGCTTACTGCGCCGGTGTCTGTGATAACCTGCTGTCACCGGTTACCCCGCATTATCTCAGCAGGGTAGTTGATAACTCCTACCCACTCTTCTCAACTGAAGGTCCGGATCAGTGGCAACATGGTTGCTATGGAAATCCATTCGGCCCTGACTACGACTGGATTACAGTATCGGACGATATCAATACTGCAAAATGGAACCCGAATATACCTCTTTCCGGCTGGTACGATGTGTCTTTATGGTGGGTATCAGGCTCAAACAGAGCAACTGACGTTAAATTCACCGTTCATCACCATAATGGAGAAAGTGAATTCACGGTGGATCAGAGCACCGGAGGCGAGGAGTGGTATCAACTTGGTTCCTTCGCTTTCCACGAAGGAACCTTCGGTTGGGTTGAGATTTCCAGCGATGGCTGCACTCCAGGACGGGTAATCGTGGCAGATGCTGTAAGGTTCGAAAATGTACCGGTTGGCATTGAGGGTGATGTTTCTTCTGCTGCAGAGCAGACGATGTGTGTGTTTCCCAACCCGGCCGGGGCTACTGTCAGAATAGAGCTTTGTGGATTCTCTGCTGTACCAGAAATCGGTATCTACGATATATCGGGAAGACTGATTCAAAGAGTTCCATCGCAGCAACAGCAGTCAAACGTTTTTATCTGGATCCCGGATGGTTGCGATCCTGGAGTCTATTTTGCGGTGGCCAGCAGTGATGAATCCGGTACTATATCCAGAAGGGTAGTTCTACTGGAGCGGTAAATCACATCAGGAATAAACGTGCCGGTTATACCAGTATGGTTGACGTCTACCTCTGAGAAGCCCGGATGAGTTATGTATTTCCCCGGCTATGCGAATAGGTGTGCATTTCAATGCATAAAAAGAGCATACAGTATTCACTCAGGGCTTTGACATGGACATACTTTCATCGATATTATTGTTTCAGTGAGAACAACACGGCGGGATAGCAACCGAGGAGTATTCTGCAGGCAGTGTTACCGATGGAATAGAATCCAGTTTTCTATCGGTTAAACAGAGATGTGAGGATGATTATGTTCCTGGCTGAGGTGAATCGAGAAAGTATCGTCAAAGCTGTTTCACGGCTTGATGTGAAAGACAATGAAGTGGTTATGATTCTTATCGGGGAAGATAGCATACCTGATATTGACGGGCTGATATGTGATCTGAATGAAAAGGATATATGTTTTTTCGGCGGGATTTTTCCTGGGCTCATTCATGGCAAATCTAAATTCAGCGAAGGCGCGATCATCCTTAAAATACCTGGAATAGAGAAACCGGCTGTTGTAAGCATTAAGGATCCGGATTGCATAAGAATTCCTGATTTCACAGAATTGCTGAGTTTAGAATCCGATAAGAAGTACACTGCCATTATTCTGATCGACGGGATGGCTCCGAATAAAGGATTATTTCTTTCGGAGATGTTGAACAGACTGGGCAATTCAGTTAATTACTTCGGTGGAGGAGCCGGCTCCCAGAGCATGACGAAGGATCGCTGCCTTTTCTCATCCGAGGGATTTATCAATGATGCCGCAATAGTGTTTCTTGTGAAGCTTGAGAGCTGTCTTGGTGTTCGGCATGGCTGGAAGAGAATGATGGGTCCGCTTGTCGCGACGCGGACGGATCGAAATGTGATCAGTGAATTTAACTGGGAAAATGCTTTCGAAGTCTACCGCGAGGTTGTGGAAAAGGATTCGGGCAGGAAGTTCTCTGAGAGCAACTTCTACGATATAGCGAAGGGATATCCTCTTGGATTATTCAGGGAGGGCTGTGAAAATATAGGACGCGCCACGGTTGCACTGACCGCCGAAGGAGACATTGTCTGTGGAGGAGAAGTGCATGGCAATGCGGTAGTCGATATTCTTGGAGGAACGAAGGAGTCCCTGATCAAAGCTGCTCAGATGGCTGCGGAAGATTGCCGGGTACCTGAAGGGAGCAGGATTTGTCACTGTCTTGTCTCCGACTGCATATCCAGAGCACTTGTTCTTGAAAATGAATATCCTGAGGAACTCAAGGCGATCAATCGTGGACTCCAGTCTACTGCTACTCCTGAAGGAGCCCTGACACTTGGCGAAATTTCATCATTGGGAGAACGATATCTTGAATATCTGAATCTTACAACGGTTGTAATGGTTATGTATGAATAGGAACAGTGAGAATTCCGGAAAGATTATTCAGGAGATTTCTCTTCTCTACGAGTTGTCTCTTTCAATTGGTTCTTCAATCGATGTAAGAAAAAACTGCATCGAGTTTCTCAAGACACTGATGCTGAGAAAGAATTTAGGATTCGTATCCATCTGGATCAGAGATGTGTTCCTGTCAAAAATTAAGGATTCTGATGGAATCTCCCTCATATATGCCCATCCTGAATTCAAGGTGAAGGAAACTCATCTTTCGATTACCAATCCGCTTTTCGAAGCACTCAGAACCGGTAAAGTTGTAAGTGTATCCTCTTCTGAAGCAACTTTTCAGGAGCTGGTAACTGAAAGCGGAATGGACAGGGGAGTGTACACGATATTTCCACTGAATGAAATAGGTGTTCTTAAACTCTATTCCATATCCAGAGAAAAACCTTTCGGGAAGAGGGAAATCAATCAACTTAGAAGCGTTATTTCAAAATTCGCATTATCGCTTGCAGGATGTCTTTCACACAATATGCTCTTGCGGGAGATATTGGAACGAAAAAAGGCGGAGAACGCGCTGAGGGAAAGCGAACAGCGCTACCGCAATCTTTTCAGTTCAGCAAGGGACGCGATATTCATAATGAAGGATTACAGGATTGTGGACTGTAATCCGGTAACCCTGACGATGTTCGGATGCACGCGAGAGCAGATTACCGGAAAATCACCTTACCGTTTTTCTCCCAAACTCCAATCTGACGGTTCGAAATCCCGCGTTTCCGGAGAAAAAAGAGCAATAGAAGCACTCAAGGATATTCCCCAGCTTTTCGAATGGATTCACTGCAGATGGGACGGAACTCCGTTTCATGCGGAAGTGGCTCTGAACAAGGTATCTATCGCAGGAGAGGTCTACCTCCAGTCAATTGTTCGAGACATATCGGATCGTAGGAAGGCGGAGGAGGAACGCCTTGAATTCGAGAAGGGTGTTCAGCATGCACAGAAGCTGGAAAGCCTTGGCGTTCTTGCTGGTGGTATAGCTCATGACTTTAACAATCTGCTGGTGGGTATTCTTGGAAACGCTGATCTCGCCCTTAGAAATCTCTTGCCGTCTTCTTCAACGCATGCAAACATCGTGCAAATCGAGAAAGCGGCGATGCGGGCTTCCGATCTCAGCAGACAGATGCTGGCGTATTCAGGCAAAGGAAAATTCATGATCGAAATCCTGAGCCTTAATGATGTTGTTGAAGAGATGGCTTTTCTTCTCAAGACATCAATATCAAAGAACATAGTTCTGAGTTACAACCTGGCTAAAAAACTGCCGCCGATCAAGGCCGACATTTCGCAGATCAGTCAGATAGTCATGAATCTCATCACTAACGCTTCAGAAGCTATTGGTGAACAGAGTGGTATCATCAGGCTTGATACAGGCGTAACAAAATTCGATGGTTCCAGAATGCCAGAAGAATACGTCACACACGAAACGCTAAAAGGCACGTATGCATTCATCCTGGTATCGGATACGGGTTGCGGAATGAGTAAAGAAACAATTGCGAGCATGTTCGATCCGTTCTTTACCACAAAATTCTTCGGCAGGGGGCTGGGTCTTGCTGCTGTAATAGGAATTGTCAGAGGTCACAAGGGCGCTATCAGAGTTTCAAGCGAACCCGGGAAGGGTTCAACTATAATGATAGCATTTCCGGCATGTACGGATTCTTCAGATTCCGCAACGGAGGACTCACGGAACCATAACGGGCTGATTTGCAAGGGAACCATACTTCTTGTTGATGATGACGAAACTGTCCTTTCAGTTGGCGGAGAGATGCTGGAAACACTGGGATTTTCTGTGTTGCCAGCAGCTGGAGGACAGGAAGCTCTTGATCTGCTTACGGAGAAAGGGGAACAGATTGTCTGTGTCGTTCTTGATCTTACAATGCCACACATGGATGGCAAAGAGACCTGCTCGAGGCTCAGGGAAATAGATCCCGCTATTCCTGTAATAATATCCAGTGGTTACAGCAGGAAAGACGTTGAAATGCAGTTCAGCGAAAGCGGAATATCAGGTTTTCTTTCCAAGCCGTATCGCCTGTCTGATCTTATCGATAAACTCGGCAGAGTACTCAATAAGGGAAACGGTTAATTGGACCGGCAGTCCCGGATTTGTGATACTCAAAAGGAACGATCAGTCCGCAACAGATTTGGCGGGTATATGTGACCGATTCAACAGACGGACAGGATCCGAAAGCTCTGAAGAAGAAACTTCTGGGAACGGACGGACTGGAACGAGCACGGATTCTTGCAGATCTCTCTATCGCATACCGGGAAACAGATCGCGGGAAGGCCATTGAATTTGGGAAGCAGGGCCTGGAACTGCTTGAAAAAAACGATGATAAAAAACTGGAATCCATAATACTGAATGAACTCTGCTGGGCCTATCAGTGTATCGGAGAGTATCAGACAGCTCTGGAATACGGTTTCAGAAATATTGAAATAACCAAAATAACCAATGACGAAATAAGCAAATCTGATACATTCAACCGAATCGGTATTATTTACTATAATCTGTCGAATATTGATCAGGCTCTTGAATACTTCCTGAAGGCTCTACTGATATTCGAAGAATCGAAGGAAATTGTTAAGGTATCATCATTACTGAATAACATAGGTATTATCTACAGCGACTTGAATGATAAAAGCAGTGCTCTGAACTACTATAACAGAGCCATAGAAATATCCGAGGAACACGGCTGTT
>DAOWFD010000038.1 GCA_030638185.1 Candidatus Aegiribacteria sp. | reverse complement strand
CTCCTGTCGTTAGAATCGATTCATCGCAGAAGGACGAATTTTCGGGATGTCAATGCCCCCCTTGATCTGATCACGGCGAAGTATACACCAGGCCTCAGTGTTATGGGAAGCTCACAGGAAAGAGTACCTTCAAAACTTTCAAGGATTTGAGGTTGTATTACCAGCCTTCCTGAGATATCGTAAAGAAGCATTTCGCCGGGGACACAGGGAATTATGTAATCAATTGAGAATGAGGATGAAACAGGATTCGGCCACAGGGTTTCGATCAGGGGCTCAAGTAATATGGTCGGCCATCCGGGATTGGGCGCACCCGGAGTGCCCGGCATGTCAACGCTTTCCCAGCTGAATGGATTCTCAATGGGCAGATGTGGAGAGATCAACGATAGAATATCTCCATTCATAGGCCATGTAACGGCGTCGTACATTACCGAGAAGACAAGTTCATCCTCATGCATCAGCGAAACCCCGTCCATGTAATTGTTCAACCCGAAGTTCATTGCCTGAATTGCTGGTATATCCGGCCCGTAGACTAAATAAAAGTAATCGTACGATTCGCAGATGACCAGGCACTCACCTGGTTTGATTATCACGTTGTCAGATATTATGAAGTTGTGCTGTACTCCATCAATGAGAATATCTCCGGATATATTCGCTATTCGAAGTCCGATGTTGAAAAGCTCGATCCAGTCTCCCCCTTCTCCGCTGTAGCATATCTCCGACAGTATCACTGACGGATTCGATTCTCCGCACTGTACTTCGTTTCCAAGTATTGTTGACTTGGCGGTTGCCCATGATGGGTCAAGTATTCTGAGTTCGGTCCCGGCGGGGGAATCCACTACGAGATTCCCGAATATGTTTTCACCTGGAAGCATCCTGCCCAGGAGTTCCCTGCTGTTGGTAAGGAATAATGTGTCTCCTGGAGAGATTATTACGTCTTCCGGAGCAAAGAGCCTCGCTGGAGGATCCCCTGCCTGAAATCCGTAGAAAGAAAGGTCCTGGGGGATTGAAGACGCATTTACGACGGGAATGGACCAGAGGAAGGACGTGTATCTGATAGGATCGAGTATTTCCAGATCCTCGTGGTGAGCCGGGTAATAGTTCCTTCTCGCCGCTGGCGCGCAGACCCTGCGCCGGTGAGATGTGGGGAAGCTGTAGAATGGGTAGTAGAATATCGCCTGGTCCTCCTCGGTGTCGACAAAATAGACAATGACGAATTTGATATGATCTTCATCGGGCGGAAAAGCAACAGTTCTGCGCCATACGCAGTCGGATGAATCAGTCGGGATTAGATAGAAATAGTGTTCATCGGATCCGTTACTCCACCAGTATCCTCCCGAATGATTTGGAGGCTGTCCAAACTTGACTGTTACCGTTACCGAATCGGTATTACCTCCGGGCTGGAAATCCCACCTCGAAAGAGTCATAGATTCTACTTCCAGCGGAGTGGGCGCTTCCGCTATCTCCGGCAGAAAATCAGCTCTTTCGATCATGGAACTACGGAGAATCTCAACTGCTTCATCAAAATCCGCGTTTGTTCCCTGCTTCATTGTGTCGGCATATACGCTTTCCCTGATTTCGAGATAAATGGAGTCAATAACGGCTGGAAGATCATTCTCCATGATCGTGGCGAGCTGAAGCATGCAGTCATCGAACATGATTCGATTCTCGCTGCTGAAGAAAAGAGTGGTCAGCAATGATGATATTGTGAAGCAATACATTGATGTGTTTTCAACCCACCGGGGCTCGTATTCACCTCTCCAGTTGTTACCGAAAGTAGCATCCCTGTCCCATGGGTAGTACCTCCAGATATCTTCCGGAGTAAGGTGCAGATAGAAGTTCTTTATGATCGCGTCCTCATCCCTTATGGCCAGGCTGATTGCGGCATTTGAGATAAAATCCTCAATATTGAACGACAGGTGTGAGCGAAGGTTCACCTTGTCTATAAGGCTTCTTACAAGTGGAAGATACTCTTCACTGCCTCGCTCGGCATCAAAACCCGATGTGCCAAGGGTATCACAGGGCTGCCAGACGAATCTGCCAAGATGACTTATTGATTTAAAGAGAGGACCGTAACCAAGGTTGTTCCTGTTGTAGAAATATTCATCAATTCTTTCAACTTGAACGTAAACGCCGTAATAAATGTCATTTATATGGAACTCAACATGTTCCGTAAGGGGAGCCGGGAAGCCCAGCCTTCTCGACAGCATAAGACCGAGAACGTTTCGCATCAGAGATTGGTCTCTGTACTGGGCATCGAGCAGAATGTGCGATGCGTTCAGCATTACAGGATCAGACAGTTCGATCTTCCAGCTCTTTTTGGGTTGCCCGAGAGAAGTGCCACCCCTGAATCCCGTAAGACAGCTGCAGCATCCTGCCGGGGTTTCAACAAAAGCCGGAAACTGGAGGTCAGTAAGGGAATCAGCGTAGAGACTGTCAAGATAGAATTGATCTATATACAGATGATAGCTGTTCAGTGAACCCTGGCTTCCCAGAAGAATTATCGCGCCTAGAACGATCTGCATGACCCTCTTTCTTTCGAAGTTAAGGTAAGAAGAATATACAAGGTCAAGGTCGGACTTACCTGTCTTACCGATTTACGTATTTATAGTTACAATATGTATTTATAAAGTGTATTTCAAGAAGAACTGTTCCGGAGGTGCTTGAGCGTTTCTGCGTCCAGTACAGCCAGTCGTGAATTACGGCGGCGTTTCCGTATTTACCCCATCGGGGGAGGAAAATCCAGAGAAGTCTTGGTATTGAAGCAAAATCCGTCATGAAACCCGTTCTCACCCTTACCGTATCACCACTGCCGACATTTCCCACATCGTAACTGAAAGGTCGCAGAATTACCCATGTCTTTCCGTCAGAAAGTGGTGAGACAATCAGCTGTTCAGTGAAAACACTCATGAATAACCTTTCAGAAAAATATCCGTTTCAATATAGCGGAAAGAGCTGATCCGGGTCAGTACTGAGCGTTCAAAACGTTGCTGCAGAAATATATTATTGGTTTGTTTAAATCTCATAAGAATAACGCTGATAGTAGACGTGATATCAGCTTTCTTCTTATATTACCAATTCGCAAATTTCTACTTGTACAGAAGAAAGGTGCTGCATGAATCAGAAGAAGTATGTCTATTTCTTTGGAGGTAATGAAACAGAGGGTAACCGTACACAGAAGGAACTGCTGGGCGGCAAGGGCGCCAACCTGGCTGAAATGACCAGACTCGGTCTTCCGGTACCTCCTGGATTCACAATATCCACAGAGGCGTGTTCCGATTTTTACGAAGATGGTCAGAGAGGAACATGGCCGGATGGCCTTGAAGAGCAGGTGAAGGAAAAGATTGCTCTGCTTGAGTCGGTCGCGGGGAAGGAATTCGGCACTGGTGAAGACCCCCTTCTGGTTTCTGTAAGGAGCGGTGCGGCTGTCTCCATGCCCGGAATGATGGATACAGTACTGAACCTCGGTCTTAATGAAAACTCGATAAAATCACTGATAAACAAAACAGGAAACCCGAGATTCGTCTTGGACGCGTACAGAAGATTTATACAGATGTTCGGTGATGTGGTTATGGGTATTCCTCATTATACCTTCGAGGAAGCGCTTGATGGCATTAAGAACAGCAAGGGCGTAGACCTTGATACCGAACTCTCCGCTGATGATCTAAAGGAAGTTGTAGCCGAATTCAATAAGATATACAATAGGAAAATAGGGAAACCCTTCCCCGATAACCCCTGGGTTCAGCTTAAGCTTTCGATCGACGCAGTGTTAGGTTCCTGGAACAACACAAGGGCTATACGTTACCGGCAGATTAACGATATAACGGGTCTTGTTGGAACGGCTGTGAACATTCAGACAATGGTATTCGGCAATATGGGCGATGCTTCGGGCACAGGGGTCTGTTTCACCAGGAATCCTTCAAACGGTGAGAACATATTCTACGGTGAGTACCTGATGAATGCCCAGGGAGAAGACGTTGTTGCGGGGATAAGAACCCCGAAACCAATTTCCACTCTCCGCTCCGTGAACGAGGAAGCTTACGATGAGCTACTGCGAATTAGAACAATACTTGAAGAGCATTATCTTGATATGCAGGATGTTGAATTCACTATTCAGGAGGGGAAACTCTACATCCTTCAGACGAGAACAGGTAAAAGAACTGTATTCGCTGCGCTTAATATTGCAGTTGATATGGCCAATGAAGGTCTTATAGACAGGAAGACAGCTATCGGGCGCGTTCCCACAGCCAGTTTCAACCAGCTTTTCGCACCGGTGCTCGACAAGGCCAGCAAAGAACATGCGGAGTATCTGACAACCGGGCTCAGTGCCTCTCCCGGCGGAGCATGCGGAAAAGCTGTATTTACCGCCGATTCCGCGGAACAGTGGACTGCAAGAGGAGAAAATGTAATACTGTGCAGAAAGGAAACCAGCCCCGAGGATATAGGCGGTATGTCGGTTTCCAAGGGAATAATAACATCCCGCGGTGGAATGACTTCACATGCGGCGGTTGTAGCCAGGGGTATGGGGCTTCCATGCGTCGCTGGAGCAACCAGTCTCCGAATAGACAGTAGTTCAAAGAAGATGACATGCGGAGATACCGAGATCGGTGAGGGTGACCTGATAGCCCTTGACGGTTTTACCGGTGAGGTCTTTGCTGGTGAGGTGGATGTCAAATCCTCTGAGATACTCTCCATATCATCCGGCGAGGGAGACCCTTCCGAATCAATACTTTTCCAGAATTATTCGGTAATGATAAAATGGGCCGATGAATACAGGAGACTTGGTGTCAGAGCAAATGCGGAGACCGTACGTGATACGAGAACAGCGGTCAATTTCGGAGCGGAAGGTATAGGTCTCTGTAGAACCGAGCATATGTTCTTCGGAGAACAAAGAATAATTTCATTCAGGAAACTAATTCTTGTGGCCGAAGAGGTGAAGAACCTCAAGAATCTAATCGCGTCTAAAGAAGGGGACACTTCATCCCTCGAAAGAGAGCTTGAAGGACCCCTTGAAGACTACAATGAAGCCCTTGATGAATTACTGCCTCTGCAGAGGGATGATTTCGCAGCTATCTTCAGGGAGCTTGATGGACTTCCATGCACCATAAGGCTTCTGGACCCTCCCCTGCATGAATTCCTCCCGAAGGATGAAGAGGGACAGCTCAATATGGCCTTGGAGATGGACATACCTGTCGAGAGAATAAAGAGCGCTGTCGATAAGCTCCATGAATTCAACCCCATGCTCGGTCACAGGGGATGCCGACTGGGACTTATCTATCCTGATGTATCGGATATGCAGATGAGGGCCATCATGGAAGCTGCCATAGAGGTAAAGCAGGATGGTATTGAGGTACTTCCTGAAATAATGATCCCGCTGGTGGGACATCCCAAGGAACTGCGAATATCCAGGGAAAGGGCACAGAAGGTTATCGATGATATCCTGAGAAAAAGAGGGCTCAAGGATGATTACATTCAGTATTACATAGGAACCATGATAGAGATTCCCCGTGCTGCAATAGACGCTGCAAGAATTGCTGAATACGCTGATTTCTTCAGTTTCGGAACCAACGACCTCACACAGATGTCATGCGGGTTCTCAAGGGATGATGCAAGTGTTTTTCTTGAGGATTACGTTAAGATGGGCATCTATGAGGAGGACCCTTTTACTTCCATAGATATTGAAGGTGTAGGACGCTTTGTGGAGATAGGAGTTAAAGAGGGTCGCAAAACCAAACCCGACCTTAAAATCGGAGTATGTGGAGAACACGGCGGCGATCCCAAATCAATCCGCTTCTTCGACTCGGTTGGTCTGGATTACGTTTCCTGTTCCCCGTTCCGGGTTCCTGTGGCAAAACTTGCGGCTGCCCAGGCGGAGATTGAAGCGAAATTGTAACCGTTGTAGTTTTCGTCCCGATAGGAGGTTTCTTATGCCGATGCTCCATTGTCGGACAGCCTCCTAGAGATGGTGTTTGAAAGATGCATGGGAATAAAAGTGTAATAATCGCTGACAGCGATGCCGGCCTTCTCCAGGTTTTCGTTAAAGTGCTCAGACTGGACGGATTTGAGGTAATACCCTGTACAACGGGTATGGAGGTAATAGACAGAACAGCTATCTCCATGCCTTCCCTTGTAGTCTGCGGGTATTTTCTTCCCATGCTTGACGGATTAAAAACATGCCGATACCTTAAGAGGGAACCCGCCACTTCGGAGGTTCCCTTTCTTCTGTTGACACCCGGATTTGATGCCTACCTTCACCAGAGGGCTGAGTGGGCAGGAGCTGACAGCGTCAAGGATCTTCCTGTTCGTCCCGAGGAGTTCGTGGAGCTCTGCAGGTCTCTCGTAGAAGGCGCTCCTTCGAGTGCTGATTACAGCATATCACGGGGCAGTCCGCCGGATAGAGAAGCTGTTCTGGAAAAACTATGCGGCTATCTTGAAAACAGAGTAAACAGGCTTGAAGCTACGTGGAACCTCACAGAGGAACTGGGAAGGACTATGAGTGTCCGCGAGATCTTCAGAAGAATGGCAAACGGTATTCTCACCGGACTGAGCTTTGACAGGGTCTGGCTGTCCAGATATCTGGAACAGACGGATGAACTGGTAACTGAAGTCGCAAGGGGCAGGAATCTCACAGGTATACCGGATTCCATTCATGTACGGGAATACGCTGACCTTCCTGCGGGACTTGCGATTAGAGAACTTGCTCAGGTTGAATCAGGGGATATCGATCTGCCTGACGAACGGCTCTGGTGGGCAGGGTCCAATAACTACATTGACACACCCCTTGTGGCAGCGGGACGGCCAATTGGCCTCATACGATGTGACAGGTTTCTCACCGGACGCAAGGTTGAAAAAGCGGATCTTGAAGCCCTGAGACATTATGCCGTTCACGCTGCGGAGTCAATTCTTAATGCAATGATACTCGAGGACGTAACCGATGAACGTGAACAGATGTCCGCTATCATGAACAGCCTTGATTCCGGCATACTGGTAGTTGACAATTCTGGCGTTCTTCTGCAGGTGACATCAAGGGTAAGTAAGCTGTTCGGAAAAAGTATTGATAGCCTGAATGGGAAACAGATAAGGGAAGTGCTGCCTGTTCTTGCTTCAAGCAAGGATAACGCATTTCTTAAGGCTCTGCAGGAGGAAAGACCCATTTTAAACAGGAAGATACATATCGGCCGAGTAGGTGCGGGCGACCTGGTTCTGAATGTCAGTTATCTTCCATTTCAGAGAGCTGGACATTTCGCAGGAATTGTAATCATGGCAAACGATGTAACCGAGAGCTTTACACTGAGGGAGAACCTGAGAAAGAAGAACGAAGAGCTGGAAACCATCTCGGTAATAGGCAAAGAACTGAACTCGACTCAGGACCTGGATAAGATTTGCACGGAAGTCGTTAAGGCTCTGCGAAGGTTTTTCCCATCTGAAGCAGTTGCTGTATTTCTAGCGGAAGGAAGCAGGGAGAACCTGATTCCCGATTCAGTAAAGGTCGCTGCAACCGCCGGCTACGATCGAGAAACCGATCCCGAAGGTTTAGTAATCAAGATCAGTAAACCTGCCGAAATCAGCGGTTTCAAGGCTCAAGACAACATCTCGAGGGGAACTGTAGCCAACTCTATTATCACCAGAAAGCCCATCAACATCAAACAGACACGAGAAGACATTAGATACGTTGAGAATCTTGCCGGAACCAGAAGTGAGCTTGCTATTCCCATGATCGTTCAGGACAAAGTTGTGGGGGCTATTGATGTACAGAGTCCAGTCCCGGCCAGATTCTCTTCCGAATCGAAAAAAACCATCGTTGCCCTCGCAAATCATGCAGCTACAGCAGTGGAAAACGCGATGCTTCATTCAAGAATACTCAGCCTTGCTCGAAAGGATAAACTCACCGGGCTGGGTAATCTGCGTTTCTTCGAAGAAAAGCTTGAAGAGGAGTTCATGAGAACGGACAGGTCGAATTTTCCCTTCTCTCTTATCATGATGGATATAGATGATTTCAAGAACTACAATGATTCCTGGGGCCATCTCATGGGAAACACGCTGCTGAAGACCGTAGTGAAGGCTATGAACAGTGCTATAAGGGAGGTGGATGTTCTCATCAGGTATGGAGGAGAGGAATTTGTCTGCATTCTTCCTTTTACAGGCGAGCAGGAAGCTTCGGAGATAGCTGAGCGGATACGTAAGAGGGTTGTTGAATCATCATACATTATCCCGCATTCAGAGCAGCAGCCGCTGGGTAAAGTCAGTATAAGCCTTGGTGTATCCACTTACCTCACGGATGTAGGAGACCGGAACCTGCTGCTTAAGTACGCTGATCAGAGAATGTACATGGCCAAGCGAGCCGGGAAGAATAAGGTTCTGGCTCCCGCTCTCGGAAATTGTCAGTTCGCCGGCTGAGATTCATCAGTGCAAGTGTCGGAAGTGACGTCCGGTCCCTTCAAAGGAAGATCGCCGAGGATTCTTTCTGCAATCAGGCTATCTCCCAGTGCATTCAGATGGCAGATGTCCTTATAGACAGTCTCTTCTACATCATCAAACACATCTGTAATACAGAAGAAATTATCGTACCTCCCATCTAGAACCATGGCCAGTAGCTCACACTCTTGGTACAGAGATAAAAGGAATAAAATAGCTCCAAGAATACTCAAAACAACCCTGCTCCAGTTGGGATGGTTGCTTAATACTAATTCAGTTAACATCCCGGACAAAGCGCAGCTATATGCCGTCGACAGATTCACTGCTTGGATATGTATACATTCTGTGTTACTCTAAGCCCAGATCTTCCTCCGGTATTGCCTTCAGGTAGACGACCTTTCCGTCCAGGAACGATACGATGTATATGGCCATGGATGAATCCACCTGCATTTCCCAGGTCGATGTCTCTACATCGTCCAATTCACGCCCTTCCGGTATACGGTACAACTGCTTGAGCTCCTGCAAATCCATGGTGTCTTCCGGCCAGTGTGAAAAGGTACCCGTGAATGTAGCAGACGGATCTCCTATAAGATCCTCGACTTGCTGCCGGGACATGCCGATAGCGATCTCATTAAACAGGTAGACTGTATCCGACGCCCCGGTACTATCATTCAGATCACTATGGTTCGAAGGCAATATTTCATCGCTGGAACTCGAACAACCAGAACTCAAGGCTAACAGAAGTACGACAGCAATTCCTGTTATTCGTCTTACGATACACACAGTCATGTTCTTTCCATTTCTTGTCGCCCAACATTCAAGTTTAGCGGGATTGAGTAAACACCGAAGGCTGCTGCTCCAGATCCGCTGGAGCGATTTGATAGGTTTAAATAATGAATAACCATCTTACGCAAACAAGTTATCTGAAATAGATATGCCTGATAAGTACATTGTAAAATTGATCTTATTACCATTAGTAAAATATATTGTACCCATTGTAAATGGCGCATAATGCCATTCATCCATCATGGAATTCACACAAATAGAATTTTCAAAGCGGTTTTGCACGTACTCTTCAGTAAATTCAACCTGATTTGAATTCATGTATGGAGTACCAATCAATATTCTATCGATTTTTTCTGCGCCTCCTAACCAGGACATTAAAGCCTCACCTTCCCCGGGAGAATTCTCGGCAAGAAAAGTATTTGGTCCTGCATCAATAACAGGCCCTATTTCAATCTGTATTTCATAAGCTTGAAGGTTACTTGACCATGATATTGCCAGTAGAAATACTAGTAATATTCGATATTTTGTTATTCTCATCTCTATCCGATCCTGCAATAATTATGTAACTGTTACATATCTCAGTGCCTGGATATGTGTACCAACTTCTTTGATACTATTGATCAGATTATGCTGCAGTCAAGTTATCAGTTCCTTTATATTATCAGGATTGTCCTTTTCAGGGAAATGATTCTATCTACTTGTGGTATAACGATATATAGCATATTTCCGTGATTTAGTCAACCCCGAAGTGCGCCTTGCTATATCATGTTATTGAGTTATTTATTAACAGGTTAACCTATTCTGGATGGGCACTGGAGAACAATCATTAGAAGGGAAAAACACCAAAATTCAATATACTATTCAAGAGACCCAATAAATTATGAGGGGAAGATTATGCGTATCACTTTGTTTGCTTCTGTTTTTATTCTACTGATCTCCTACAGTTGTAACCATGTAACGGAACCTTCGAACTCACCACCGTTGAGGGGTTCAATCGCTGCATGGGGTTCAAATTCACACGGGCAATGCAATATTCCCCAGCCCAATACGGATTTCGTAGCAATCGCTGCAGGAACAGCTATTAGTTTCGGCCTCAAGGAAGACGGTTCTGTTGTAGCATGGGGTAATGATGACGCTGGTTCCGGTTTTCTTACAGATGTTCCCGAACCGGATTCAAGCTTTATTGCGGTTGCATCAGGAGATTATCACTGCCTTTGCCTGAGGGCCCGGTAACCGGCTCACATCCGGTTTTAACATAAGAAATCTGATTTTTCTCCATATCAGAATCAGCTCCCGAAACATCATCTTTCCAGGGAATGTAGTCTACATCTGGCTCGCAGAGTAATTCCAGGATCCTTGGCGGAGGTCTGGGATCCTCCCACAACTCCAGGTGCTTCAGGATGCGTCTGATGACTGAAGGCTGTTCTATAAAAGAGATGATTTTCATACGGTCACCGAACTCAGGGCACTTTAGAATTTCTATTTACCAGACTTTCTTGCCTCCAGCTTTCGGTAACTCCCTGTTCACCGGCTGGGTTTCATCATCAGCTAGCCTTGCCAGGCCTTGTTTTGTAGATTTATGCATTGATCTGTACCTGCTTGCAAATACAGCTTTGCATTAATGTTCAGTGTTTCGTGCAGGTTATACTTGGATATACAGGAAATGATGGGAAGGTTGAATGCCCTTTGATGTAGTACTGAGGTCCGGTTTAAAGAACTACGACAGAACCGTTCTTATAGACAGCCTCGGGGAAATGATCGATCTGGTCGGAGGCTGGCCGGAATCCGTTGTACCGGGTGCCAGGGTTCTGCTTAAGGTTAACATGCTGTCCGCGAAATCCCCCGAGAGGGCGATAACTACACACCCCGAAGTCGTAGCTGCTATGGCTGTACTTCTTAAGGGGAAAGGCTGCGAAGTAACAGTCGGCGACAGCCCGGGGGGTGCTGTAAAGGGTGTTGAGCGGTACTGGAAGAACTGCGGCTTTTCAGCTGTTGCGGATGAACTGGGAATTGAACTCGTTAATTTCGAAAAAGCCGGTTCGGTGATGCTCTCGGTGGCCTCGCGGGCGACCTGGCCGGCAATGCCGATCGCCTCGGCGTGGTCGGCCTCGGCCTGCTGGTGGACCCGCCGGATGGACGAGCCCGGCAGGATGTCGTGGAACTGGCTGACCAGCACGAGCTTCCACGCCTGCTCGATGCGCTTGGCCGGCCAGGCAAAGCCGCTGGTCGCGCCGGCGATGGCGCCCCACATCTCCGCGGCGCGGAGGGCCAGTTCGCCCTT
>DAOWFD010000121.1 GCA_030638185.1 Candidatus Aegiribacteria sp. | reverse complement strand
TTTTTCACTTATCGACGTAAAACCTTTTATGTCGAGGAAGAAGATTGAAACAATTCTGTTTTCACCCTCTTCAAGTTTTACGGTTTTCTCTTTTACAGGGCTAATTATCTGAGAGAGTTTATCGAGATCATCAGCAAGTATATTCTGCCATTCTTGTTCCAACATGATAACCTCCTTTCTTGGTTGAAAAATATTATCCTAAATCGAACGGTTCGCTTGTTTTCACTCACAAATCATCATAAATCACTTATGATTCTCAGTCAATCTGATTTTTACTCCAGCTTTGGGAATATTCTTTAACTATTCAGGACACAAATGCGTTTAAAGATTGGATTTGCAGGTATTTTCACAACCTTCTGCGACTGCTTCGGGTGAAGCGGACTTGATCAGCATGATCTTCATTGCCATAATCGGCCTTCTGCTTGTTCAGCACAGGATAACAATGATAGCCACAGGTTTCAGTTCAATCGATGTTATCTTCAACTATGCTTACCCATGAGTCCAACCGAACCTTTGAAACATTCATGGGTTAATAGAGTGTAATGCGGAGGTAAAATGATGGAGAAAAGATCAGACGAAGAACTGATAAGAGCGGCCCATGCCGGTGACATTTCTGCTTTCAACGATCTGGTAAGGCGCTGCCGGACGGGAATAGTATCGGAAATGACCGGTCTGATGGGCAATATCCATGACGCAGAGGATGTTACTCAGGAAGCCTTTCTAAGAGGTTTTCTGAAGCTGTCAACCCTGAGGGCACCATACAATTTCGGCGGCTGGGTACGACAGATCGCCAGGAATATAGCCCGTAACCAGCTAAGCAGAGATCCAAGATTCGTTGTTCTGGATGAGCAGAGTGCCATTAACGAGTACAGTGATGCTGTGGATTTGAACAGCGATAATACCGATTCACAGGCGGAACTGGCTTTGCTGGCCCTGTCCAGACTGTCATCGAAACTGCGAGAAACCACTCGTCTGACTTATCTCTCCAGTTACTCTCAAAAGCAGGTTGCCCGGAGACTCCGCATTCCCCTTGGCACGGTAAAACGTCGTCTCTGGGAAAGCCGGGCGAAAATGAAGAAAGAGGTATTGAGAATGTCCAGAATAGGAAGAAGTACGGAACCGGTAAAACTAGTGCCGGACATCAGGATAAAGGAACTCCCGGATGAAGAGATGGAAGTTATCAGTACAGGGCCTGGGCTTTACTTCGGAACAGTTCTTAGAGAAAGTCACCTGGAAGTATGCCGGTTTTTCGACTACCCCGGCGGAGTTCTAACACAAACCGTTCAGACCCAAGTGGTTCGAAAGGTGAATGTCCTGGGTAGAGAGTGTTATGAAGTGCTTATTGAACATTCCGATTGCGAGCCTCCCATACCGAATATTCTTGATTACTTCAACATCACCGATCAGGGATTTGACTGGGTTATGAGGGTAACGGCAGATGAAACCTATCCTCAGACAAGGTTCATGAAGGAGGGTGAAGAGTTATTCCCTTCATCCTATTCACTCGGGGAAAACGAAGATTACTGTGCACGTGTCGTGCATCTGACAATTGGTGACAAGCAGTATGGACGCTGCCTGGCAGTATTCTGGGGGTGGCAGGAGGATGGTACACCAGCTGAAAGTTTCTACAGTTCAGACGGCAGACAGGTTCTGCATCGCAGATATGTTGGTCCTGAAGCTCCCGAATCACAAAATTATCAGTATGACAATCTTAAGGAAGAGGAGAGAAAAACCTTCAGAGGAAAAGAATACCGCCTCTGGTACGATACTGTTTTAATGGAATAACGACATTACTCCATCCACTGTAAGTTAGAGTCTTGACTCCGGTTCCGGATAACTCCGTAATCGGAGTCATTTTTGGATTCCGCTGTTACTTCGATCAATCTAACCCGGTTTTAATCATGGCCCATGTAGTTCCTGACAGTTCCTGCTCGTCATACGTTACAAGCAGCTTTGGTCTGAGAGTATCATTTGAATAGTTACTCGACCAGAATCCCGGATCACATGTTCCCGTCGTATTCTGCGAATGACAGTAAATTCCGAAATTCTCCTCGCTTCCGCTGAACCAGGCAAGGACAAACTCTGTTACATCAAGGGAATACCATTCATCAGCATCCGGCCAGTACCCTACTGTCGTTATTACAGAACTGTAGCTCGGTTGATTATTGTAAGTTACAGTCTGCTCATCCCAGCTCTCTTCTATCAGAAAGTATACCGGCTCACCTGATTGGCTTCCATAGAACGCTTCACAGTACAGTTGCATCTCAGCATCAGTTATTGTGGCTCCAGCCGGTATATCCGAAAGATCCCATTGTATCAGAGTTCGGTTATAACCGCTTCCCCACTGTCCATGATAAAGGTAATTCTCGCCACCATTCGGATTTGTGGAATCAGGCTTACAGGTACAGACGTACGCATCCTGTGAAGGCACGATCTCTATGATTTCAGCTGCGGCGCAGAACAAGATTGAACAGAAGATAAGAAGCGTAAGTACGGTTTTCATTTTCAATATTCCTTTCTATGTGTTGCTAACAATATCGAGCATTGCTAACAATGCATTTAAAGAACTATATTGTCAAGTGACAATTTCGATTTCATGTACTATGCTGTCCGGGAGTTAGATACAGCTATTTCTGATAGAAGGGAATTCCTCATTGCTAACAATGCATTATAGTAGTATTGTTTATAGAATGAGTTTGGTGGTCTTTTCTGAAAGGGATTTTATGCATAAACATCCGCCAAAAAATCTTCCCGAAGGTTACAGAAATGTCTGGATAGCAATCGCGGAAGCGGATGAAGCAGCAACTTCCAGGCAGACTCTTGCGGGAGAACTTAGAATTTCGACTCATACAATACAGAGAATACTGGTAGATGGCGATGTACCGGATTTCTCGAATCCTGTCAGCAGACGTATCTTGAACTCCTGGACAAGAATTATTACAAGGCTTGCCCTGCATTTCGGAGGCGATCCGTTTGAGTGGGTAAAGATGGTAGGAATTGAACCTGAAGACAGGATAATGAAAATCGTCGAAGAGGCTGCTTCCAGGAAAATCGAAACTTTTTCCATTCCTCATGGTGTCCTGACACGGAACATCATCGAAGCAGCTCATCCCGATCCCTTCTCAGAATCTCTTCCCGGTTACGATAATACGTTCTTCGAAAGTCTGGGCAGGAGGATGTTCGATCTAGTGATTCCCGAATTGAGGGAGAGAAATCTTATTCCGGATGAATGGCTTACGAATCAAGACGATGCTCCCGGAAGATCAATACCGGTTCAAGGCAGAGCGGATGGCAAGCAGTTAATGACGGGAAATTTCTGCCTTTCCTGCCTTGCACCCCTGGACGACGAGCATAACAAGGGAGCATCCGATATTTATTGTTGCTATTGCTCAGATGAAAACGGTAACCTCCTTCCCAGGGATAAGGTTCTTCTGATTATGACCGAATGGTTCATGCAATGGCAGATGAACCTGACAGAATGCGAAGCGCGCAGACGGGCAGATCTCTACATGTGTTCTATGCCTGCATGGAATCAGGTCACTGTTTAACTATCCGGGACAGCAGTTGCCGGACCATTAAGCTGTGGGAAGTCATGATATGAAATTTACACTAATGATGCCTGCAACAGAACCTCGGGAAGTGTTGCCATAACAAGATAGAAGACCGGTTAATACCTTGACAGAGCAGTGCTGTACTCGGTAATATCCCTTCAGACTGAGAATCACTGATGGATAGGAGAAGGCGGATAATAATGATCAATAGATTTGCAAGCCTTCTGCTATTAATACTCATCGTTGATGCAGTTGTATTTACACAGAAAGCGCACGCACAGGATGTAATAAACATTAGTAACAATGCGGGGATCTCAGAGAATCCTGCCATCGATACTCATCAGCAAAAGAGATATGTAGTCTGGGCTGATAATACTACAGGTTCATTCTTGATTTACTTCTCTATATATGATGAGGTATGGTCTCTGGCTTCTCCCATTTCAACAACTACAGGGGGTATTTCTCCGAGAGTGGCAGCTGATGCCGAAGATGTATACGCAGTCTGGCATGGTAACAATAGTATCTATTATGCTGGATATGATGGTGCATGGTCAGCGCCGTCTCAAATACCCCAGAGCAATGGGGGTGCATCTCCTGATATAGATGTTGAGGTTAATAAGGTTTACGTAGTCTGGGAAAAGTCTGACAACATATTCTTTTGTCGATATGATACTATATGGGATGATCCGGTTGAAATTTCTAATAGTACATATGATGCCTGCAGTCCAAGGGTCGTGGTTGAGAATAGCATAATCTATGTAGTGTGGTATGAGACTTTATCTTACAATCCACTTGTTTGTGAAATATATTATGTAAAATACGATGGCATATGGTCGGAGCCACTTAATATCTCCAATTTCCAGAATAGTGATTCAGGCCGGCCATCTATCGGTGTTAAAAATGCTATTGTTGAGGTGGTGTGGGATGATGATACTTACTCCACTGCTGCTGAAATCTGCTATTCCTTTTATAACAGCCTCTGGTCCACACCTTTGAATATTTCAAATTCAACAGGTGGCTCTCTAAGTCCATCTATATCTGTTGCGGATAATGCTGTTCAAGTAGTCTGGTATGAATATGAATCAGATAATTTTGAGATAATATACTCCGAAAAAACCGGGAGTTCCTGGTCTGTGCCAGTTAACATATCAAACACCTCCGGCTGGTCCTGGTTCCCTGAAATATGCTGTGATGCAGAGAGTGTTCATGTAGTTTGGTCCGATAATACCCCTTCAAACTACGACATTTATTTCACCTGTATTCCTTCGGGTCAAACAGGAATTGTTGAAGATGTTGATGGTTTTCTTGATAAATCCATTATCTCTTATAATTTTCCCAACCCATTTAATTCGACAATAACCATAAATTATGTTTTACCTGTTGATTCTCCTGTTAAGTTAAGCATTTACAATGTTAAAGGCAACAGTATTTATACATCTGTATCTGCTTACCAAAATGCTGGTAATCATTCAATTGTATGGGATGGGAGAAACAGTGAAGGTTCCATTCAACCGGGCGGTCTTTATTTCTACCTCTTGGAAACAGGAAATGGTTTATCAGAAACAGGGAGAATGGTACTGGTAAGATGATAAAATCCTCACAGAATCTGTCAAGTGTAATCGTATTAAAAGTATTATCCTGAATTTCCCAAATCGGTGAGGAAACCCATAGAAATCATGTAGAGTACTCAGAATATTCACAAATAGGAAACTGGATTTACCGCGTCCACATTGCAGCTACGCATAGTCCTCGTCAGGCTCGCCTAGAATAGCGTGTGCCACGAAAAGGAGGTGATGAAGTCAAATACTCATTCAACCATGCTGCATGGAAGATGAGGGAGAGCCCCTCGGAGCCGCAACACCTCCGGTATTATCTTACCCGTGTACACAAGCCTCCTGAAAGCCAGGAAATGCTCATGCTTCAACGGACCTGCTATAAAGTGATCAAAATATTGCGTAGATGAAAGGCGCAAGTGCTGAACCCTGTGAAAGCACAATGATAAGACTGAGCAGGAGCAGAACGGTGATTATCGGGATCAGCCACCATTTTTTTCTGGTTCTCAGGAAGCCCCAGATATCTTTGAAATGTCCCATTAACTATCTCATCTCAATATTGTTTTTCGGATCTGCTGCACGGACCTTCAGGATTAACATCAACCCAGTATGTCTTCATTTCTCTTTTGAAGTCAAGTTGTAGAGGCTTCTTCAAAAGAAGGCGCATGATCAGCCCTGTTGGCACAACAGCCAGGAAATACACGAGAGTAAGAAGTACCCTTGTCATAATATAACTCATGACGGAAGCAAGCTTCATCCAGAATTTCTCAATTGGCCACAGCAGTTTAGGATACAGGAGGGCTGAAAAAAGGAAGAATCCTGACAAACCTGCTGCATAGGGCATTAATATGGCATTCCTGAGATACAGGAGTACACATAATGCGGCAAATGCTCCCGTCATTATCAGGCCGAATTTTCTTAACTTCGGTTTGCTCTTTACCTTGTGGCTTTTCCGCTTTTCGGGGGAGTGCTCTTTCTCCTGTTCCAGCGGGGGCTGATCATCCTTTTTCAGAAGGCAGTTCCCCAACGCGAGAATGTCCATTTCTGTCCGCATGAAGCAGAGATACGCATCCTCAGGAGTACAAACTATCGGTTCCCCTCTGACATTGAAACTGGTATTGATAACTATGCCATATCCCGTTTTTACCTTGAAATTTGAGATCAGTCTGTGGTAGCGAGGGTTATCTTTCCTGCTCACAGTCTGCAGGCGGGAGGAGTAGTCAACATGTGTTATCGCCGGAATGTCCGATCTCGGGATTCTCAGTTTCTCCATTCCGAAGAGTTTTTCCTCCTCTTCTGACAGCTCCCTTCGATGGCTTTTCCGCACCGGAGCGACCAGGAGCATATAGGGGCTTGCTCGGTCTATCTCGAAGTATTCCTCCACATCTTCTATGAGAACAGTTGGTGCGAAGGGGCGGAAGGACTCTCTATATTTTATCTTGAGGTTGATGGTGGACTGCATCGATTCACTTCTGGCATCTCCGATTATCGATCTGTTGCCCAGAGCCCTGGGACCGAACTCCATTCTTCCACCGAACCAGCCGATAACCCTGCCGGCGGTGATATCATCCGAAATCGTATTGATAAGATCGGTTTCGTCCATTCTTCTGAATGGAAACCCGGCAGTTGAAAGCCAGCTTTCTATTTCATCATCGTCCCAGCCGGGACCGAGGTAGGATCCACGCTGCAGATCATTAACGCCATCGACATTACGCTTATTTCCGAGTATCTGGTACCAGATGAACAGAGCTGCGCCGAGACTGCCTCCAGCATCTCCCGCAGCTGGCTGGATCCATATATCGTCGAAGATACGTTCCCTCAGGATCTTCCCGTTTGCCACACAGTTGAGGGCGACACCTCCGGCAAGGCAGAGGTTTCGATGACCGGTTTCCCGCCTGACATGCCTTGCCGTTCTCAACATGATTTCCTCTGTTACTGCCTGAACGGATGCGGCCAGATCCATCTCACGCTGATTAATGTTGCTTTCCGGCTTTCTTGGAGGTCCTCCGAACAGCTTGTGGAACTTGTCAGATGTCATCGTGAGACCTTGACAATAATTGAAATAACTCATATCCAGCCTGAAACTGCCGTCTTCCCTGAGGTCTATCAGATTGTCAAAGATGGTCTGCACATATTTCGGCTTACCGTATGGAGCAAGTCCCATGACCTTGTACTCGCCGTTATTCACTTTGAAACCGGTGTAATAGGTGAATGCCGTGTAGAGCAGTCCGAGGCTGTGGGGAAAGTGCAGCTCGCTGTGAAGATCTATTCGATTGGCGCTTCCGATTCCCCATGAGGCAGTGGTCCATTCTCCCACGCCATCCATTGTTATAATGGCGGCTTCCTCGAACGGACTCGGGAAGAAGGCTGAAGCAGCGTGGGACTGATGATGCTCAGGGTAGGAAATATCACATTTGTATCCTGGAAGGTTCTTCTTGATAAGATCACCCATCCAGAGTTTTTCCTTAAGCCACAGTGGCATGGCTTTCAAGTATGAATTGAGTCCACTTGGTGCGAATGTAAGATAAGTTTCAAGAAGTCGCTCGAATTTCAGAAATGGTTTGTCGTAGAAACTGACGTAGGAAAGATCTTCTGCGGTGATATCACCCTCTTCCAGGCAGTAAGCAATTGCGTTTTCCGGAAAACGGTGATCGTGCTTTTTCCGAGTGAACCGTTCCTCCTGGGCCGCGGCGACAATTCTGCCGTTGTGGACAAGACATGCTGCCGAGTCATGATAGAACGCGGATATTCCCAATATCCAGATATCTATAGTAGAACTTCCTCTATTTCTCTAACTGTTATTAAGCTCAATGATGAATTCTTCAATAAAATAGTCCGCAACCTCTCTGCCAACCATAACTGCCCCGTAAATATTGATAGAGATCAATATAATCGATCTCATTCAGTGTTTCAGTAATGTTCTCAAACGAATGTGTTACTACAGGCAGTTCTGCCTGTGGTGAAAGTAACATAGTAGAACTCAATTTCATCGACGAGAAGTCCCGATAGGCGATAAAACCGGATTGACTTTAAAGCGGATCTCTGGAATTCCCCTGAAGCGCTTTCTACTATTGTGTTTTCTACAACCGGATCAAGTGAAACGGCTTGAAAAAACGGTTACCGAGAAAGACACAAGGGCTGTCAGGATATTGCTGTTTACCCTGCGGAAGAAATCGGCCAAAATGTAAATACATTCTTCAGTATCGTAAGATCTTAGCCATGAGGCTGTCGGCAAGTTCGGCGGACTGGGACCTGTCGAGTCCGTGGTAACCGGAACCGACTCTTTCGGGGAGTACGTTGGTTTCATATTTGAACGTTGCCAGGCATTTCGAACTTTCCGCGAGTTCGGTTATGAGCAGATCCGTCCGGCGATGGAGATCGTAATAGGGATTCCTCATCAGCGTATCCTCAGGGCATACCTCCAGCCAGATGATGTGACCATCGAAGGAGAAACTTCCGGCAAGAACATCCATCGTCTCACTGTATACCAGAATCATCTCTTTGATCGCTACCGAAAGCGAGTCGAGCTTTTCGTCGGAGAGGTCAGGTATCCCGCTAAAGGGCGTGTAATGTATGTTTTCATTACCACCGAGGTTCCGGATCAGAGTCAGTATAGCCGGTGCACCTGTTTCTCTTTTAATGGTACGCCTGCATAGCTCTGTGAGAGCAATAGCCCCTTCTGATCCGGGCCATGTCATGGTTCGAAATAGATCCGTACCGAGTGGCACCAGGGGGTTACCTGATTCGATTGCAGCGAGTACGTCACCGGGTCCCGAGACTAGTAGAACCTTGGATGGTCTCAATCCGTCCCTCAGAAGTAATGTCAGCTGAATTAAAGACTGGGTGGAGTTGTAGAATGGTTGCGAGTAATCGGATATCGTGTGACCACTGCATGAAGCGATAGAATCCAGAAGAACTCCAACTGCCAAGTCGATGCTGTCTGATCGAGGTAGTGCAACCGCCGAGCCGCCCAGCAGCAGGACGTCCGGATCCGGCAGGGAATCTGGTGGGTAGCATCGCCAGCCGGTAAAGGGGTAATAACTGCTATCGAGTTCGGGAGCCAACCTCAGTACGAAGTCTCCTTCGATCTGTTTTTCTCTCGCTTCGCCGATCATGATAAAGGCTGTACTAGCAAGTTCGAGCACGCAGAGCGACAGGATTACAGTAAGCACAATCCTGGCAAATAACTTGTAGACCGCTACAAACCTTCTACCCAGTATACCAACAAGCATCAAAAGAGCGCCCAGGGAAGCCAGTATGATTTGCCCCCTGCCCGCGCCTGCTCCCGCACTGAGTCCGACATGATCTGCGAATATCCCAGCAAGTGTGAGAAGAAATCCTGACAGAAGACACGTGAGTCTTATGATCCTGAAGGTGCCGCTGCTTTGGCGACTTTCGTTGAAATCAGTCATCAAGAGACTCCTTACAGGCAGCCATCTCGGAGAGATTCAGCTCGAGGATCCTCACGAATATGCTCTCAGCTACTATCCTGTTTCCAGTACCGTTCAGGTGACATGCGTCGATGTAACACTGGGAAGAGCAGTCATCCAGCGCTCCCGATATGTCTGTAAAGCCAGGGACAACACCTTCGGTCGAGAGTTCAAAGGCACGAAACCACGTTCTTCTTATCTCCTCGGATCCAATGGAATCAGCCATCGCTTCATGCCACATGAGCTTCTCAGGTCCAGCAAGGTGTTTGTCGCTCACTGCAAGAAGTGGGTGCCATAGAAAAAGGCAATCGAAGCCGTAGTTGTTACCAAGGGAAAGAGCGATGCGGTAATTACCCACTGCACAGTCCAGAACAGCATTGGCGATAGAATCAATTCGCATGAAAGGTATCTCGGGCTCATTCCTGGTTGGGAACTGCACCAGATTGTTTTCCCCCGTATTGCCGGAAAGACCAGTTAATAAACTGATAATATTCGTGGATCTCAGGGTCTCCCAGAGGAGATTGTAACCTGGCGTCTCTCTGATTGGTCTGAAGCTGAGCACTCTCTCTACGGACTGCCTTCTGAGATGTGAGCCGCACACTTCGCTGACAGCCGCCCCGAGATCGTTCCCGCCATCGTAGAAGACCACCAGATCAGGTCGCTTCCCCTCCCAGAGTATAAGAAGTAGCTGGATCAGCTCCTGAGTACTGAGCCAGCCTGGCTGTCCCATATTTCTGACCTCGACAGGACAATCGAGATGATCGGAGAGAAGGGCCTGGAGGTGAGCAGGTATTGTTTGATCGTCCGTTTCACCCCATCCCCACATTGTGGAACCCCCGAAGCAATAGATAAGAAAACCGTTATCCCCTGCAACTGCTTCCGCGCCAGGAGTGACTCGAAAACCTGCAGTGTCTGTAGAAACCAGGCCGGTAGAAATTTCGGGAACCGCCCTGTATAGCACGTATGGCCTGTAGAGCCATGTGATGAAGAGTCTTTCGTTAAAGCCGTTCAAGGCAGAATTCGCAGGATCTTCAGCCAGTTCTCGGGTGTTGGCAAGGGAAATTCTCTCGGCCAGCAGGCGGAGGGTAAAGGTTGATGCAAGCTCCAGGATAAGAAATAAAAGGATCGTGTTAGTGACGATTATTGAGAGGTTGCCGAAAAGATATGATATAGATTCATGGCGAACCGTCAGATAGACCAGTGATATTCCCAGAATGATGGAAATGAGCTGTACATGGCCAAGACCTTTTCCAAGACCAATACCGATGGCATCGGCAAAAAGGCCAATGAGCAACAGAACAGCACCTGCCGCAACACCAATGCTTCTGAACAGGTTCCGCATTTTCATGCTCCCATTATAAGGGACGTGAGAGAAATTGAGTATTGCTTCACCGGGTTGCACAGCCCCCTGAAGCAGGAAGAGCCAACTCCTCATCCAGACTCGATCTCAGGTACATTATCCCTCAAGGGAACATAATCTGTGTCAGTCTCACAGATCATTCCAAGGGGTTCGGGCGCGGGCCTGGGAACTGGACGCGGCTCCAAATGGAACATTGACCCG
>DAOWFD010000202.1 GCA_030638185.1 Candidatus Aegiribacteria sp. | reverse complement strand
GGTCACACCGGTCAGACAAATCGCAAAGCTTTTGATCTGCTGACTAAAGCCGGAGTTCTCAAAAAAATACCTTCCTGCAACCCGTCAGGTCTCCCTCTTGGGGCAACTGTCAATCAAAAGAAGTTCAAGGCATCCATATTGGATATTGGTCTGATGCAAAGGCTCTGTCAGATTCCTGTCGACCTTGAGCTTCAGCGAAACGATTTACTGGCAATGTTCAGAGGAAAACTTGCTGAGCAATTTGTTGCTCAGGAACTCCTGACTCATCACGGCCGCGATCTTTTCTACTGGTCTCGAGATGCCAGAGGAAGCAGTGCCGAGGTTGATTATCTTCTGACATTCAACGGGAAGATCTATCCGATTGAAGTTAAGTCCGGAGCAGCCGGAAGCTTGAAAAGCCTTCATATGCTCCTGCAAAAATATTCCAACTGTCCCCGGGGACTGGTTTTGTATGACGGTACATATAAAAACCTTCCGGAACAGAAACTGGAGTATTTGCCATTATATAGCGCTGGCGGGATGTCCGGGGAACGAATTTCTGACATATGAACAGATAGACGCGATGATCGCAGAACTTGAGTGCTTTCTGGAACATCCCGAGGGATCGTTGGAGTTTTATGTCCAGCGGGGAATGTACCACACAGGGAAAAGCTTGTACCAGAAGGCAGTAGATGATTTTACAGAGGCACTCTCCCTGCCGGATACCGACCCGGAAGTTTACTACCATCGAGCTCTGTGCAGAGAGAGAACCGGCGACATATCAGGCGCACGGGAAGACCTTCAGAGGTTCCTCGACTCCGACCCGTCAAGCTCCTACAAGAGAAGAATGGCGGAACAGATTCTCGAAAGGCTCAACTGATCCAGATCCATAAGGATCCTGTACAAGTAATTACCAATCAGGGAGTTCGAAAAACGGTTTACCTATCTTGTTCCGAAGCCAGTTCATGCCTTTCAGAACGGGAGTTCCTTGAACTCCTTGAGTCTGGTGTCCCTGTAACGATTCCTGAAAATGGTCCAGATGTCCTGATCGTATACGCTCCCAAGCGGTATGTCCGAAACAAACGGGCAGGGCTGAACGGAGCCGTCCACCTTTACGGTCAGAATAAAGTTGCCTCCGGAGCCATGCGTGTGTTGCCGGATACCTGGAAGAAAAGTACATGAAACCCGGTAGACTGGAAAAGAAGTGGATAGAACTCCTGAATCATAACAGGGAAATTCGACACAATGTCAAGCGACAATATGTTCTTCCGGCCGGGAATATCAATTTTCGCTCTTCAACACAATAATCAATGTGATCTTAGTTTCTGTTCCACCACGGAAGAAGAAGCAGAAAAAGCTCTTGAGACCGTTAATAAATCCCTTGAAATAATGAAAGAATTACTGAGTTCGCTAAAAGCCAATTGATGAAAAGGAATGTAATGTAAGGATACATTCCCGATATTCGTTCATGTTACAGGTGTCAATTAATTATAGGAATTCTCAATCAAGTATTCAGGTCTTCTCTATATTTCTCCAGAAACTCCCCGGGATTTACAACAGCTATTCCGCATCGAAGATGTTTCGGGAAGTGCGCGATATTCCCTGTTACAAGGTAATCAGCCTTTGCCATAAGTGCTGTTTCCAGGAAACATTCATCATCTCTATCCGGCAAGCTGTGCTTCAGCGGCAACCCCGCAACAGCAGTACCGGAATGCTCCAGATATTCAAGAAGTACTGAAATACGATTCCTGTTGAATGAGAATTTCGGGCGATACAGTACATCCCGGTATTCGGATATTATCCTGGAGTCATAGCAGATATTGATACCTTCGGTCGTAAGCATCCGGACGATTGTACCACATACTCCGAAAGGTGTCAGAAGGCCTGATACCAGTACATTGGTATCAAGTACTATCAGCATTCAGATCTCTTTTTCCGGACTTTCCCTATTTCAGCATCGATCTCTTTCATACCTATACCATCGGTTCCGGATTGGATCGATTCTTTTTGCAATGCAGTAACCGCCATTTGCGCGCGGACACGGCGATACGCTTCAAGCGACTCTTCAAGATCCTGATCCGTCACCGAAGAAAGTACTGCAACGGGATGACCATTTCTGGTAATCACCATTTCCTTCTGCTCCGGAAGGTCTTTCCATATTCTGGAAGTCTGCTCTCGCAGTTCACGTACAGTGAGAAATTTCACAGATGCCTCCTCTCCTGTGTTATAATTATGTACATAATTGTATAGTATGTAAAGTACACAATTGTTCCTTTACTGACAGGGTCAGTATGACAAGCGATACCCTCTCTGCAGGTATTGTGCCTTAACCGTCATCATCCCTGACTTTCCTGCTTCTCAGGCAGGGATTCACAGATGTTCATACGATATACAAGCATGTTCCTGCCATTCCGCAGTACAGTATATTTGTTTTATGTACTCTGCATCAAAAGATTAAGCCTGTGAGGTATCTCCAGATCAGAAAGTTAGGTTTCTTCCTGGATGGATACTTAATTCCTGGGGTTAAATAGAAAGGACCTGGATAATATGAAATTGTCAAACACTTTTTCACGAATTCGCATATATGCGGGAATCATCTTTGCCGTGTCATCTCTGTACGGCGCAGAAATCGTGATTGCACCGGATTCAACCGATAGCCGTATTTATCGGACTGTATATTTTCTTTCACGTGAGCCTGACCGGGGAGAACTCAGGGTAGCTCTTCAGGAATATTGGGACGAATACGGAATAATCATTGATGAGATCAGCTACTGTGATGTTGAAGGTGATCCCTACATTGTGGCTTCCTTTTATCTCGGGAGTGATATGCTGCGGGATGCGATGAATCTAAGCTCTGTCGTTTATCTGGAGTTCAACGGGTGGATCGATACAAAAACATTCGAGATCGGATTCAACAGAGATGATTCTTTCACTCTGCGTGTAGATAATGGGGAGTTCATTCTCAGTTATGACTGAGCTTCCCTTTAATCATGACCAAGAATCCGGGACATGATTCCATTCCAATTCTGTTGCGAAACTTGAAACAATCAGCGAGTGTTTTCTCGGGGCTGTACACTTTGACCGGCACTTCATCAATGATATACTCTTCAATACCGGCGCTATAGGCTTCACTCGAGAATCTATGCGGTTCGATTGGAGGGTAGTCAAGTGATGGCAGTCTCGAATTTCTCTGAACAGCGACTGAAACAAGACGACAGTTTTGTTATCAAGACCGATATTCCTGGAGATGCTGTTTATGCTTAATTCTCCCGGTGGAATAGTTGCGGTATATGCCAGTATTCTTTTAAACCCAGCAGGTTCCTTTGTCACACAAATGCATCCGTTCAATTATTCATCTGCCGCAAAGTAATATGGGAGTTGTTTCTATAACGAAATTCAGTTCTATTCAAATAAGTTAAATAATTCTGTATTCCAGAAATACAGAACTGCATAGAAAGGCAAGGTTAGAAGAAATGAAAACTCCATACATCGTTATCTCGCATGAAAGATTATTGAACGCTGCAGAAGGACTTATCAACAGCAAGCGGTTAAAGGGCTATGATGTTGAAGTGCGTACCGTAAACGATATCATTCAGGCATATCCAGGACCGGAGGGAGCATGGATTTCAATTCGCGCTTACCTTGAAGCACTGATTGTTGAGGAAGATATATCCAGTGGTTGTTTGTTACTGATTGGAGATGGTTCTCTTGTTCCCGGTTTTCCTCAGACTTATCTTGGCAACACGTTTGAATCCGATAGTTACTATACAATCCTTGGTCGTGAAATAACTCCGATACTTGCAACAGGTCGACTGAGTTCAAACGATCCAGAGGTTATAGGACATATTTGCGATGCCCTGCTCAACTACCCGCAGGCTACAATCAAAGATTATGAAGCGAAACGCATTGTTCTCACCGGCTGGATACCGCGAGATTTTCAGGCTAAGCACTACTGGCGTGATCCCGGGTGGAGCTGCACCAGAGAAATAGATAAGAGTCGTTATCATGTCTCATTCAGATTTGAGAATGATGAGACTATTATAGGACAAACTTCTACCCTTGGGGACGGTGATAACCGACGCAGTATTTGGCGGGTCGCGGACACATCAAAACAGGATCTGATAACATCAATAGAGAGAGGGAGCCTGATCGTTCGATACAATGGTCATGGAGCCGATACATGTTGGACCAACATCGGAATCACTGGTGAACCAGAACAGAATTTCTGTTGTTCGGATGTAACCGATCTGGCTCAGACACATCTTCTACCGTTTGTTATCTCATTAGCATGCCATACTGGAGATATTACTCCATTTCAATCGTTTGCAGAGACCTGGCAGTCACAGCTGAAGGCCATCGGAGTATATGCAGCAGACGAACCCGGCAACACAGCGTGGGATGACCAGATTTTTCAGAGAATTCTTAAGGAGGTTTTCACCGGAAAGAGTACTCAAATAGGCATAATTCTGGACAAAGCGATAAAGAAGATTTATCATGACTTTAAAAATTCACCGGAGATTTCCGAAGAGTGCTTGATCAAGCTTCCAAGAATGTTTCGATATTTCGGCGATCCGGATACAGAAATCCTGGTTCGGAAACGATCAAGAATCTACGCTATAATGAAAGATCTTCTTTACCTTCTTTTACGAATACTGGGGATTAATCCAATTAAGATCATGGGCTGTATTGAGCAGGATTGACTTTACTGGAAGAAGCTACTGTACTGTCTTCTCCTGAAACTGACACACTGTAATAAAGGAGTGTATCCCTTCACTTGATCCCGAACACTCCACCATCAGCGCTTACCTCCTTCGCGGTATCACCCAGATGATCGTAAACCTGGCTTCTGAATAAGTACACTTCGGCAAGCTCGGGATTGAGCTCAATAGCTCTGATATAGCCTTTCAAGCAGATCGATCAGCTTATCTCCGTACAGCCGGTCAGCTGCCCAGGTCCCCGCCAGACCCAGAATATCAGGTGATTTTCCTCTGGGAGTTACGTAATGGTAACGGGGATCCACCAGATCGCCGTTCAAAGGATCAGACGAACCGTAAGCCTTCAAATGCTGCACATGGGCGCGAATGCCGGTACACTCATCGGGAAAGGAATGACCCGGCTGATCAGGACCCACAGCGCCGAGACCGCAGAAATTGTTCATCTCCACGCTAACAAGCCCTTGAAAACGAAGGAATCCGGTTTCCAGGCACATCTGCACAAACGCAACATCGGAATTAACCCCTTCGAAGGCACATTCTGCAATGTACAAAACCGCCAGGCGAACAATCCTTTGCTCATCCGCATCAGGGTTGTTTTGCATGAAAAAGGAAACAAGCTGCTCGGAACCCATCAAACCGTTACCCATTATCAGCAGAGGCGGATTCGGACCGGGGAAAGCCATGGCTGATGAGAAGCAAATAATAGTAATCAGTATGAAAGGGGAAACCGGTTTATGTTTCATTTGTACTCCATCTCCGGCAACTCAAAAGGAGGTATGTTTTTCTTTTTCCGAAGCCAGTTCATTCCTTTCAAGACCGGTGTTCTCCGTAGAACAAACAGAAATGCCTGCCTTTCTCCCGGAATGTCCGTCAGTATTATCCCGACTATCAGGGTGATCAATCCCTGACCGGGAAGGACCAGCATGGCAAGACCCATGATAATAAGAACAATCCCGATAATATTCTTTACCACCAGATACAGAACATGCATGGGAAATGGAACCCACTTCGGCTTTGCCCTGATCTTTCTTTTCTTGAAATAATCAGCTGGAAGGATCTGAACAAACACTGGAACAAGAAGAGCAGAAATCAGGAACATCCCCACCGAAATCCCCCCGATGAGGAATTTGTGTACCCGAACAAAATCAAGAACCAGGTTAAGTATTTTCATGAAGCGATTCTATTCCAATCAATCCGGATAAGTTGGATAAGTATATCATTTTCGAATTCAGTATGGGAGAGTCCTACAGATCGGCAAAGGGCAGTGCAGTCACTTCAGAACCAAGTGGAAGTGTAACATTTCCAGGATGTACTACATACCCTTTCAGTGATTTATTACCCATATCAGCCTGGAATGCTTTAATTCCGGAGGCCATTGCAGACCGTGGGGTCGCAGAAAGTTTAACCTCAACAGGTACAAGCTTACCCTCTGTCTCCACAACAATATCAACCTCTGTCCCCGCCCGGGTTCTCCAGAAGTAAATCTGCGGGGAAATACCGCGACTCATATAAGTTTTAACGATTTCCATAAGAACAGCTGTTTCCATTATTGCACCGCCCATTGGCCCTGCAAACGCGTGTTCCGGATCCTTAAGGCCTGCAAGGTAACATAGTATGCCTGTATCAGTGAAATAGATCTTCGGTGTTTTTACAAGCTGTTTACCCACGTTTGCATAATACGGACGAAGTACAATTATCTGGAATGTTGCTTCCAGAACTGACAGCCATGCCTTTGCAGTGTTCACTGATACACCAAGATCCCGGGAAACATCGGACAGATTCAGAAGTTGAGCGCTTTTTGCAGCAAGAACCCGTAGAAAATTCTGAAAAAGAGTAAGATTCCCTACCTGTCTCAGCATACGTACATCTCTTTCAAGGTATGTACGCACAAAGCTGCCGAACCAGAGGTTTTCACTGCGGTCAAGATTTGCGATAAGCTCCGGATACCCGCCCCTCAGAAATGTCTTCCAGAGATCTCCAAACATGTTCGTTTTTAAGTACTTCGCTTGAGCACGATCAGATTCCCATGGTAAAACCAATTGCGGTTCACCGTCGATCTCTCTTCTGGAAAGAGGCAGAAGAGTAAGCATAGCCGCCCTGCCCGCCAATGACTCCGTTACTTTTTCCATGAGCAGAAGGTTTTGAGAACCCGTGAGCAGGAATTGTCCAGCCCTGTCCCGGTCTTCGTCTATGATTTCCTTTATGAAGAGGAGAAGATCGGGAGCATACTGTATTTCGTCATAGATCACAGGCGGAGGATTCATTTCAAGGAACGAGCGAGGGTCTTCCAAAGCCGCTGCTCTAACATCCGGTAACTCCAGAGATACGTATCTATACCGGTCGATGAAAAGGTGCTTAAGAAGAGTGGTTTTCCCTGACTGGCGCGGTCCTGTAAGAACAACAGCGGGGAATTCAGAAACCGCCTGCTTGAGTACCGGCTCCAGCGATCTATTTATATACGCTATGCTCATGATCAAATCCTCCTTTCTGGTGTAAATCTTGCATTCCAAATGCAAATTGTCAAGAATAGCTTCTGGAACAGAAACTGGAGTTTCTACCATTGTATTCAGTTGGCGCGATGTCCGGGGAACGAATTTCCGATGTTAATC
>DAOWFD010000204.1 GCA_030638185.1 Candidatus Aegiribacteria sp. | reverse complement strand
CTCATTGATAGAATCGCCCGGGACCACGGTCTTGAAACCGTAGTAACTCCTGTAGGGTTCAAATATCTGGGAGCAGAGATGCTTGAAGGTAATGTGATTCTTGCCGGTGAAGAAAGCGGTGGTCTGTCAATTACTGATCATATTCCTGAAAAGGACGGAATCCTGGCATGCCTCCTCGCGGCGGAAATGGTGTGTGCCGGGGGCAGAGGCCTTGCCGCGCAGCTTGATGATCTCTGGAAAAAGTACGGCAGGGTTTATGTAACGCGGGTTGATCTTCAACTTGATGATTATCTCAGGGATTACATTACCGAAAACTATTTCGAATCTGATCCATCGGAGGTAGCGGGACTGGCTGTTGATTCCATTGACCGGACGGATGGTGTAAAGATGATACTCGAGAGCGGTGACTGGATACTCATAAGGCTGTCCGGTACGGAACCGCTGGCCAGGATATACGTTCAGTCCGATTCCGCTGAGAAAAGAGACGGTGTTATGGAAAAAGTAACTGCGGGATTCTGCCGCTTGAGAAATAATTAATGAAACTCGATACCGTTAAACTTGTAATTGACCTTAAGAGCCTTTCCCGGGGTATAAACAGGGGAGTTTTCACCATACCCCTTGAGAAGATAGAATGGAACATTGAAGGTGTGGAACCGTTCGATCGTCAGGGCACCCTGGATCTTATGGTTGATCTTGAAGATGAAGCTGTCCTGTGCAGCGGCAGGCTTGACGCGAATTTTCGCACACCCTGTGCACGATGTCTTAAGCCCACCCGCTTCAGTATCATCGAGGAGATCTACAGGGAATACGCCTGGAGCCCCGATCCTGCATCCGAGGAACAGAGGGAAGTGATATCCAAATCAGGCGAGCTGGACATATTTGATGCCGTCCAGGAAGCAGTCTTACTGTCAATCCCCGGCAAACCGCTGTGTTATCCTGACTGTGCCGGAATATGTTATAATTGAGTATATTCTTGAATATTATTATTTTTAAATCAATGAGAAAATGTCATTAGGTGACATCAGAGGAAATGAGAAGGAACTATGCCTGTACCAAAAAGAAGACACTCATCTACAAGAAGAGATAAACGGAGAGCAAACGATGCACTGAAGGAGAAATCTACCAGTAATTGTCCCCAGTGCGGTGAGCCGAGGATCCCGCACAGGGTATGCAGACATTGCGGTTTCTACAATGGCAGACAGGTAATCGAACCGGAAGAGGGGTAATCGTTCTGTATTTCATCCTATCCGGACTGAATGGTTCCGCAGTTGCCTGAACCACTCACTATCGCCGTGGACGCCATGGGGGGGGATAATGGACCTTCGGTGGTAGTTCATGGGGTGGTTGAGTTTTTCAGAGACTGCAGTAGATCAACCACAGAAAATGTGGCTATCAGGCTGGTTGGTGACAGAGATATCCTCTCAAGGCTTCTTTCCCGAAGTAAAGGGGTTAAACTACCCATAACCATACAACACGCTTCCCAGGTGATAACCATGGATGACCATCCCGCTGAAGCTCTCAAGAGTAAACCGGACAGCTCCATGATTGTCATGGCGGGGCTTCAGAAGAAAGGCCTCGTACAGGCCATGGTTAGTCCAGGAAATACGGGAGCCATGATGGCTGCCAGTCTCTTTGCCCTTGGAAGAATAGAAGGCGTTCCCAGGCCGGCTATAGCCGCCACCATCCCAACGCAGAACAACCCCATCGTAGTACTGGATGTAGGAGCCAATATCGGGTGTAACGGAAAACAGCTGTTCCAGTTTGCCCTTATGGGAGAGGCTTATTCGAAGTGTGTTTTCGGTATAGAAAACCCCAGGATATCACTGTTGAACGTAGGTCATGAAAGAACCAAGGGACCTCCAGTAATTCAGGATGTTTACGGGATGCTGAAAGATTCCAGACTGAACTTCCTTGGGAATATAGAGGGTGACGGTATACTCAAAGGTGAAGCTGATGTCGTTGTCAGCGATGGATTTGCTGGTAACATTCTTCTTAAGACCTTTGAATCAATAGCCGATCTGGTGGGTGGATCACTCTACCTGGAGATGAAACGCCACTGGGCTTCCAGAGCCGGATATCTTCTGATGAGGCATTCCTTTTCAAAGCTCTGGGAAAGGCTGGATTCGGCCGAGTACGGGGGGGCTCCGTTACTAGGTCTGAACGGAGTTGCAATAGTAGCTCACGGCAGCAGTACCGCCAAGGCGATAAAGAACGCCATCGTTGCCGCGTGCGATTTTTACCGAAGCGGGGTCAGCGACAAAATCCGGCAGGAGATCAGTTGTACAATAACATAAGATTGGAGAAACGGTGAGCAGGAACGCTTATATTGTTGGAACAGGGCTGGGGGTCCCGGATGGTGTAGTAACGAATGCCGATCTTGAGAAGTTGGTCGACACTTCAGATGAGTGGATTACCAAAATGACAGGCATAAAAGAGCGGCATAAAACTGATGAATCAACAGCAACCTCCGATCTGGTGACCGTGGCTGTTGAAAAAGCCATGAAGATGGCGGGGTGGAAGCCGGAGGATGTTCAGTGCATTATTGTAGGAACTGTTACACCTGATTACTATTTTCCTTCAACCGCGGCACTGGTGGCTGACAGGCTCGGGATGGGAAAGATTCCTGCCTACGATTTTGAAGCAGGGTGTACCGCCTTTATTTACGGACTTATTCAGGTAAAGGCATTCATTGAGTCGGGAATGATGGACAGGACGATCGTAGTGGGCTCTGACTGCCTGACCAAGATCACCAACTGGACAGACAGATCAAGCTGTATACTTTTTGGTGACGGAGCGGGAGCGGTTGCCGTATCATCAGAGGGGCCCGGCGGAAGGCTGGGAGGTTATCATTGGGGGAGCGATGGTTCCCTGGGCGAACACCTGCTGCAACCTGCAGGAGGATCAAGGAAGCCGGCTACGCGAGAAACCGTTGAAAAGAATGAGCACACTATTCAGATGAACGGCTCGAGGATTTTCAAGCACGCAGTAAGGGCAATGCATGATTCATGCATGGAAGCCCTTAAAATGGATGGAACGGAGAAGAAGGACGTTGACCTTCTTGTATCCCACCAGGCGAACCTGAGGATAATCGACGCGACCGCCAGGGCACTTGAGCTTAAACCTGAACAGGTTTATATAAATATCCAGAAATATGGCAATACATCTGCAGCTTCCATTCCCATGGCCCTTGATGAAGCTGTGAGAGATGACACGATAAAGGAATCAAGTACAGTGGTTCTCGCTGCATTCGGTGCCGGGCTTACCTGGGGTGGAATGATACTGCACTGGTAGGAACAAGTAGTAGGGGGTAGTGATGAAGAGACTTGCTGTGGTTACCGGTGCCGCAAGGGGTATCGGATATTCGATTTCTGAAAAGCTTGTGAGATCCGGTTGGTCAGTTGCAGGCTGCGATGTTCTAGAGGATGATCTCATGACGGCATCCGATAAGCTTGGAGACTCTTTCAGCCCCTGGGTTCTTGATATTGCCGATGAGGGGGCGGTGCGGGAAACCACCGGCAGGATCGAGAAGGAACTGGGACCTGTATTCGGGCTTGTGAACAACGCGGGTGTTACACGTGATGGCCTTATTATGCGAATGGAAAAGAATGACTGGGACCTTGTCCTCAATGTTAATCTCACCGGCGCTTTCCTCATGTGCAGGGCGTTCTCCCGTGGCATGCTCCGGCAGAAAGAAGGATCCATTGTCAATATTTCTTCCGTTGTAGCTTTACTCGGAGCACCCGGACAGGTTAATTACGTATCGACTAAAGCCGGTCTTCTGGGTCTCACAAGAGCCCTTTCACGGGAGTTTGCCGCTAGAAATATCCGCGTTAACGCAGTTGCTCCGGGATTTATCGAGACGGAAATGACCAGGGAGCTTTCTGAAAAAGTCAGGGAAGATTATGCAAACAGAGTTCCTATGAAGAGAATGGGTCAACCTGAAAATATCGCCGATGCGGTACATTTTCTACTTGATGATATTTCTTCTTATATTACCGGGGTAGTACTTCCGGTAGATGGTGGATTGACAACGTGAGAAAGGAATATGAATATGTCACTTGAAAGCCGTGTAACTGATATCATAATTGACAAGCTTGGAGTAAAGCCCGAGCAGGTAACAATGGAGGCACAGTTTGATACAGATCTTGGAGCTGACTCCATTGATCAGTACGAACTCATCATGGGTTTTGAAGATGCCTTCGGGCTTCGCATTGATGAAGAAGAAGCAACAAAACTTACCACGGTTGGTAAAGTTGTCAACTATCTGAGGGAAAAAGACCTCGAACAGTAGATGTTGATGCTAGTAAATGGAACGCACCGCAGTCAGTATACTGCGGTGCGATACTGCAAAGATGGATTATGAAGCGTCTGCTTCTAAAGGACAGAGGATTTATTCTATGGAAAAGCGTGTTGTAATTACCGGAGCCGGCGTTATCGGCCCTATCGGGAAAACGGCTTCCGAAAACTGGCAGAATGCTGTGTCCGGCAGAAGTGGAATCCGGAGAATGACCATTGTTGATCCGGAGCAGTTTACAAGTCAGATAGCCGGAGAAGTGAAGGATTTCGATCCCCTGGATTTCTTTGACAGGAAACTGGCCAAAAGAATCGACAGGTACACGCAATTTGCCATGATAGCGGCCCGGGAAGCATATGCTGATTCGGGCATTGAAAATAGTATAGAATCCGAAAGACTCGGTGTTATCATAGGATCTGGCATTGGCGGTATAACAACACTCGAGCACGAGCATAAAATCGCCCTGGAACGTGGTGCAAACAGGATCAGTCCTTTCTTCTGTCCTATGATGATAAGCAATATTGCCGCTGGAAGAGTGGGAATTGATGTAGGAGCAAAGGGACTGAATTTTTCAACTGTAACCGCCTGTGCAAGCAGCGGTCATGCCATTGCGATAGCGGTGGATATGATCAAGCTGGGGAGGGTTGATGCCATTCTTGCGGGTGGGTCTGAAGCCCCGCTGACCCTTACAGGCGTAGGGGGGTTCTGCCAGCTCAAGGCTCTCTCAACGAGAAACGACGATCCTGAAACCGCGTCAAGGCCTTTTGATCGTGACCGTGACGGTTTTGTCCTATCCGAAGGCGGAGCTGTCGTGGTGCTTGAGGACATGGAACATGCCCTTGAGAGGGGCGCTTATATTATTGCTGAGATCATGGGTTCGGGCATGACGTGCGATGCTTACCATATTACTGCTCCAGCCGAAAAAGGGGAAGGTTCCGCAAGGTCCATGAAGCTTGCCATGAAGGATGCCGGGATAAAGCCGGAAGATATTGATTATATAAATGCTCACGGTACATCCACCTTTTTGAATGACATAAACGAGACGGAGGCCATAAAAACTGCACTTGGCTCCGAGAAAGCTATGAAAACACCTGTTTCGTCAACCAAATCAGTTACAGGACATATGCTGGGAGCAGGCGGCGCTGTGGAGGCGATATTCACCGCTTTCGCGCTGAGGGACGGCATTTTACCTCCCACCGCTACTCTGCAGAATCCCGGCGAAGGCTGCGACCTAGATTATGTACCCGGAAAAGCAAGGAAAGCTGATATCATGTATGCCCTTTCCAATTCACTGGGTTTCGGCGGGCATAATGTAACGATTGCCCTGAAGAAGTATTCAGGAAAGTAATACATGACCGGGCATCCGGTGTCTGAGGCTGAGGAGGTTATCAAGTACGTTTTTGGTAACAGCGATCTTCTTGAAATAGCCCTTACCCACAGCTCCTGTATAAACGAAGACAGTATCGGCAAGGATTACGAAAGACTGGAGTTCCTGGGCGACGCGGTACTGGAGCTTGTAACAAGGGAGTATCTCCTGACGGAATATCCGGATGAATCGGAGGGGGATCTGACAAGGCGGAAGATCAGGATCGTTCAGAGGGGGAATCTGTCTACGCACGGCAGAAGAATGGGTCTTGACAGGCTGGCTCATGTTGGAAGGGGTTTCGTAAGTTCAGGTAGCGCAGTAGAATCCATAGCAGCAGATATTGTTGAGTCCCTGATTGGTGCAATATACATTGACTCAGGACTTCAGTCGGCAAAGGAATTTATTACAAGGGAGATACTGGAACTGTCTATTGATACCGGCCCTCTGCCCGATGCTCGGAGTCAGCTTCAGGAGTATTGCCAGGCAAAGGGCGTGAGGCTTCCCGAATACAGGATTACCGGCAGGAAGGGACCCGATCACAGTCCGATTTTCACCGTGACCGTAAGCATTGCCGGGAAGGAAGCTGGAACCGGTACAGGACTGACCAGAAAAACAGCCCGGGAGAAGGCTGCTGAAAAGGCATTGGAAAAACTCGAGAGGATGGTTTGAGATGAATTATTATCTTTCGGATGAGTTGAATGATATAAAGGAACTCTGCGCGGAGATAGCAAACAAATATATACTGCCTGTCCGCGCGGAGCTTGATGAGAATAACAGATTTCCCCGTGAAATCATAAAGGTTATGGCGGACAGCGATCTTTTCGGGATTTACATACCTGAAGAGTACGGAGGCTCAGCTGAAATATTCGGTGGCGGTTCCATGGCTCTTGCCGTGGCAACTGAGGAACTGAGCAAGGCCTGCGGAGGTATTGCGGTGTCATTTGCAGCCAACGCACTGGGAGCCATGCCGATACTTATATCAGGATCCGATGAACAGAAGAAAAAATACCTTCCCGATCTTGCATCCGGCACGAAGCTTGCAGCTTTCGCCCTCACAGAGTCTGAAGCCGGAAGCGATGCCGGAGGAGTGAAGACCAGGGCTGTAAAAGATGGGGACAGTTACGTACTCAACGGAACAAAGCAGTGGATTACGAACGGCGGTGAAGCTCAGATCTATACAGTTATTGCCCAGACCGATCCATCCAGAGGAGCCAGAGGGCTTTCCGCCTTCATCGTTGAAGAGGGTACCGAAGGATTCACCTACGGCAAAAAAGAGGATAAGATGGGCATCAGGGCATCATCGACCATGGAATTGATTTTCGAGGATTGCCGGGTCCCTGCTTCCAATCTCATCGCAAGGGAGGGCTACGGATTCATAGTGGCCATGAAAACCCTTAACACATCCCGTCCTGGAGTAGCAGCACAGGCTGTTGGTATTGCTCAGGGGGCCCTTGACGAAGCGGCAAAGTATGCCTCTGAAAGGGTGCAATTCGGGAAGAGGATAGATTCTTTCCAGGGAATTCAGTTCATGCTGGCCGACATGGCGACACAGGTTGAAGCTGCGAGGGCACTTGTGTACAGTACAGCAAGGATGATCGACGCCGGGGAAAGAAAATACGAGAAGGAATCCGCCATGGCAAAGGTGTTTGCCAGTGATGTAGCCATGAAGGTTACTACGGACGCGGTTCAGATTCTTGGCGGTTACGGTTACATGAAGGAGTATCCTGTTGAAAAAATGATGCGGGATGCCAAGATCACACAAATCTACGAAGGTACGAATCAGATACAGCGCAGCGTAATAGCCTCTGCACTGATTAAAGAAACAGCCGCCAGGGGGAAGTAGTAATGCGGATAGTTGTTGCAGTAAAACAGGTTCCCGATACGGCTGATGTAAGGATAGATGAGGAGCGGGGCACACTTATCCGCGAGGGGATTCCCTCCATACTTAACCCCTTCGACGAGTATGCCCTTGAGGAGGCCATGAGGTGGAGAGACGAACTGGGTGGAACAGTCACAGTTATGACAATGGGGCCTCCCCAGGCCGAAGCGGTTCTGAGGGAAGCTGTTTCCATGGGAGCTGATGAAGCGGTTCTTCTTTCCGACAGGGCATTCGCGGGGGCTGATACCTGGGCAACCAGCCATACCCTTGCGAAGGCTGTGGAGAAAATGGGTAACATAGACGTCGTCATGACAGGTAAGCAGGCCATAGACGGAGATACCGCCCAGACAGGCCCCAGTATAGCAGCTTCTCTCGACTGGCCCCAGGTAACTTTCGTGGGTTTCGTTCGGGAACTGAACCAGGACAGCATTATAGCGGAGCGCTACATTGAAGGTGGCTGCGAGGTGATCAGATCTTCTCTTCCTGTCGTTATCACTATGCTGAAAGACGCCAACACCCCGAGACTTCCATCCCTGAGGGGAAAAATGAAAGCCCGGAAGATAGAGATTCCTGTCTGGGGCAGGGAAGATCTTGAACTTCCCGAGGATGAAGTCGGTCTCGACGGGTCACCTACACGGGTTGTGAAGATCACAACCCCTGAAATAATCTCAAACGGGGAAATTCATCATGGCGAGCCTTCGGTACTGGCAAAACTCCTTGTTGATTCCCTCCTTGGCAGGGAGGTCGAGTGATGGCAAGCATTGAAGTACGCAAGGAAACCTGTGTAGGGTGCGGCGAATGTGTGCCGGCATGTCCCTTCGGAGCCATCTCAATGGAGGACTCCCTGGCCGTTATCAGTGATGAATGCACATTGTGCGGCGCCTGCGAATCATCATGTTCTTACGGAGCTATTATCATCAGGACAGGCGAAACTGGTGAAACTGAGATAGATCAGTATTCCGGTATTATGGTGCTCGCTGAACAACGTGACGGTACAATTGATCACAGCACACTGGAACTCCTGGGTGAGGCCAGAAGGCTTGCCGAAGCTGACGAAAGCTCCGTATCGGTGGTTCTCCTCACTGAAGAAGCCGGCGACTGGCCTGCAAAACTCATCAGTTACGGAGCGGATACTGTTTATCTTGCGGAAGATGCTCAGCTTAAACATTTCAGGACCGAACCGTTCTCCAGAATTGCTGAAAGATTGATAATCAAGAAAAAACCTGCCGTTGTACTGGCTGCTGCAACTACTACGGGCCGCGACCTTATGCCCAGGATCGCCAAGAATCTGAACACCGGGCTTACCGCTGATTGCACTGAGCTTGCGATCGATCCTGAAACCGGCGGTCTCCTTCAGACAAGACCCGCCTTTGGAGGGAATATTCTGGCTACAATCGTATGTTCGGATACAAGGCCTCAGATGGCGACCGTAAGACCCAGGGTAATGAAAGCAATGGATCCCGATGAAAACAGGAGCGGAGCGCTTGAAAAGATAGACCTGTCACCTTCCGACCTTGAAAGCAGAACAGAAGTGCTGGAGTTCAATCCTCTTGATGAGGGTGAAGTGGATATAACCGAAGCTGAGGTGATAGTCTCCGGAGGTAGAGGACTGAAGAGTCCGGAGAATTTTGCTCTTCTGCAGGAGCTTGCCGACCTTCTGGACGGAAGTATCGGCGCAAGCCGTGCCGCTATAGATGCGGGCTGGGTTTCGTATCCGCATCAGGTTGGACAGACTGGAAAAACCGTGCAGCCGAAAACCTACATCGCGTGCGGGATATCCGGGGCGGTTCAGCACAGGGTGGGTATGCAGTCATCTGACTTTATCCTTGCCATTAACAAGGATGAAACCGCTCCTATCTTCGAATTCTGCGATGTCGGCTTTGTAGGCGATCTCTTCGAAATTATCCCCTTCGTCATCAAGGAAATCAGACAACGAAGAAAGTGATTTGCCTGTTCCGAAGATCTATGACCACAGCATGCGAGATCAGTTAATCAAACGGATCGGAAACAGTTAGAAGATGCAGAATGACAGCACCAGAACAGCGCTTATGGAAAACACCGAATTTTATCGTCTGACCGGCCGGGAGACCCTTGAAATCCTCGGGTCCTCCGAAAAGGGATTAACCCGGAAGGCTGCCGGGAAGATCCGTTCACGGATTGGTCCAAATGAGATAGTATCGGACGTAACCGTTCCCAAATGGATGATCTTTCTGAAACAGTTCCGGGACCTGCTCGTTCTTGTGCTTATAGCAGCAGGAATCGTTTCAATTGCCATAGGCAGTTACCGGGACGGCGCAATAATGTTCGTAATAGTCACTATCAACGCCGTTATCGGTTTTATTCAGGAGTACAAGGCCGGGAAGATACTGGAGCGGCTGAAGGAGCTTATACAATCTCCCGCCAAAGTATTGGTGGACGGGGAACTTACAGAGATAACTCAGGGACTGCTCGTGCCCGGGGATATAGTCGAAGTTGAGGCGGGAGATAAAATTCCCGCAGATTTAAGGCTTATTGAATGCTTCGACTTCCGTACGGTGGAATTCTCACTTACAGGTGAATCCATGCCCCAGGAGAAAAATACCAACGCTATCAGTGACAGATGCATAATATCCGACCAGGAGAACATGGCCTTTACGGGTACAACAGTGGCGACGGGTAGTGCAACCGGAGTTGTCGTCCGAACCGGCATGGCAACTGAAATGGGCAAGATCGCAAGCATGACCCAGGAAACGGCCACTGTTAAATCCCCTCTTCAGAAGGAATTGGGAATCCTGGCAAAGTGGCTGACCCTGATAGTCGTTTTTCTCAGTGCCGGACTCTTTGGAGTGGCTCTCTGGCAGGGATTTCCGATTGTGACAAGTATGATTCTCGCCCTCGGGGTCGCTGTAGCTTCCGTTCCCCAGGCACTCCCTGCCCAGGTAACCGTTGCCCTTACCGCCGCCAGTAAGAGGCTTGCTGAGCGGAAAGCAGTAGTCAAGAGTCTCCCTTCGGTAGAAACCCTCGGCTCCACTACAGTGATCTGTACCGACAAGACAGGTACTCTTACGAAGAACGAGATGACCGTAACAAAGGTCTGGTTTGACGGCAGTGAATACATGCTTACCGGAATAGGATACAGGCCTGAGGGTTCCATACTGGATTCAGACGGCAACACCCTGATCGGGGAACAGATAGATGAAATAGAAATAATGATGGATGCCGGAACGATGGCATCCAATGCTGAGATTCACCCTCCGGATGAAGAACATAAAAGCTGGTATCCCGTTGGAGACCCGACTGAAGCAGCCCTCGTGACCATGTCTACAAAACTGGGAACCAGAAGCCCCACGGAGGACGAGGAGAATCCGGAACTCCATGAATTTCCCTTCGATTCCGATAGAAAAAGGATGAGTTCCGTAAGGCAGTTCGGCGATAGGGTACAGCTGGCCATGAAGGGCGCAACGGACAGTGTTCTCTCCGTTTCGAAGTACATCTACAGGAACGGGAAAGCCGTACCCATTACCGATGAGGACAGAGAGCGGATCAGGACCCTTAACGAGGAATTTTCCGATCAGGCACTAAGGGTGCTGGCCATCGCTTTCCGCCCCCTCGAGCTGAATGGAAGCGATTATGTACTGGAGGAGGTAGAGAAGGATGTTGTCTTCCTCGGCCTTGTGGGAATGACCGATCCCCCCAAGGAGGGTGTAAAAGAGGCGATAGCCGCATGTCGTGAGGCCAACATAAGAATTGTAATCATGACCGGAGACCATGCAATAACAGCGAAGGCGGTTGGCAGGGAAATAGGCCTGTGCAGGTCGGGAGAACCGCCCGTTTACACAGGTGAGCAGCTGGAAGACATGGATGATAAAGAACTTACGCGGATTCTCATGACGGGTGATTCGGTTATATTCTCAAGGGTAAGTCCCGAACACAAGCTCAGAATCGTCAATATTCTTGAGGATAAGGAAGAAGTTGTGGCCGTAACGGGCGATGGTGTTAACGACGCTCCCGCGCTTAAGCGGGCGGATATAGGCGTTGCAATGGGTATTACAGGTACCGATGTCGCTAAGGAAGCCGCCGAACTGATACTTCTTGATGACAGCTTTCCCACACTCGTGGAGGCTATCAGAGAAGGCAGAACTATCTACAGTAATCTCATGAAAACCGTCCTTGCTTCAATGACCACGAATGCAGCCGAGCTTGTAATCGTGATAATCGGGCTTACCGCTGTTGCCCTTGGCGACTGGGCGATACCCATACTTGCCCTCCAGATTCTGGCCATCGACCTGCTTGCCGAGGTCATGCCCCTGACATGCCTGACCTTTGATCACTCAGAGCCGGGGATAATGCGGATTTCCCCGAGGAAACGGTGCGATCACATCATGAACAGACAGTCATCCCTTGAGGTGGTGTTCCTCGGAGTCATGATCGGAGTACTTGCTTTCGGCAATTACGCGTTCAGTATGTTCCGGACAGGAGAGATCTTTCCCTCCGACATGGTCATATTTCCTACTGCATACCTCAGGGCGACAACACTAGCGTATCTTACAATCGCTTTCTGCCAGTTTGTAAATGTACTGTCCCAGAGATACAGGCTTACTTCCATTTTCAACAGGAATCTCTTCAGCAACAGGACTCTGCTCTGGTCCATTCTGGGATCCATCGGCCTTGTACTGACGGCAGTATATGTACCGTTTGTAAGCAGGTTTCTGTACTTCAGCGGTCCTGGGGTTATCGACTGGCTGTCAATACTGGGTGCAGCGATTGTATTCCTGGGCGTATTCGAGCTGATGAAATTCCGCAGGCGGATCAGGTATGAGAAATCAGCTGACGTCAGCTGAACCGATCACTGATATAGATTGAATGCGTGACGGTCTTAATGTCCAGCCTGATAGAGAAAAAAGCGGTGCTTCATGTTCACACCGACGCATCCGATGGGACCGGTTCGATAGAAGAGGTTATCCGGAGGGCATCTTCCGCGGGAGTGGACATTCTTGGAATAAACGATCACAACACGCTGGATGCAAGGGAAAGGGGTTTCGGAGGCTGGAACTCCTCTCTTTTTGTTCTTGCAGGATCTGAGCTTGAGGATTCCTCCGAAAACAGCCATCTTCTGGTCTACGGAATAGACGAGCTTCCCCGAACCTGGCATACGCGGGAACAGATATCCTTCGTAAATGAAATCGGCGGTATCGCCATTGCTGCCCATCCTACGGAAGCGCCGGGGAGACTGCCCCGGACAAGAAGCTATTCATGGACAGCAGGAGATACTACCGGGCTTTCGGGGGTTGAGGTATGGAACTACATGTCCCTATGGAAGAAAGATATCTCACTTTTCAATGTTCTGGGAAAGCTGAAGTTCCCTGACAGGCATGTGGAACATCCAGACCCCTCTGCGATAGAGTTCTGGGAGGGAACAGGAGGCTGCGCGATTGCAGGCCCTGATGCTCATGCTCTGAGATTCGGGATCGGACGGGTCAGACTGGAGGTCTTTCCGTACGATATGATGTTCAGAAGGCTTCTTACGCATATACTTCTCGATGAAAACCTGTCAGATTCCGACGAAGTCGCCGAGAAGCAGATCCTAAGTGCCCTCGGGCGGGGATCGTGTTTTACAAGTAATGTCCTGTACGGAGACGCCTGCGGTTTCAGGGCCGGGATGGAAGATGACTGCATATTACTGCATCTTCCCGAAGCGGGGGAAGTAACTATCAGTAAATCCGGAGGTATACTCTGGCAGGATCATCTTGAAGCCGGAAGTCACCGGATCAGTTCAGAGGTTACGGGACGCATTTCAATCAGCGTTTTCAGGGAAGGCAACACATGGATATATTGCGGAATTCCATAATCACCTTATTGACAATTATCATAATTTCATCGGTTGCCTCATCAACTCCGATCGATTCCACCTGGGATCTGCTTCATGCGGTTGAGGACCGTGATGGGGAACGGTTTCTGGACATGATGTCCGAAAGTATAAGGATTCAGATCGAATCGAGTTATCAGCAGCTGAGGGAACTGGTTGTGGAGAACCCGGGTCTGGTGGAAACCATGCTCAGGGAATCGGGTACTGGCCTGACAACATGGGACCTTGAATGGATGACCGCAGAGGAATTAGTTTCCAGGATGCTTGAAGGACTCTACCTGCCTCCGCTGGAAAACATCATCTCAGAAGAAGCTTTCCTGAGAGGCAGGAATGCAGAGGTAGTATTCACCTGGCATTCCGGGTATTCCCTTTCACTCCAGCTCTCGTGGGAGGACTCATCGTGGAAGATCACCGGTTCTCCCTTTCTGGAGCAACTCTTTTAAGGGTGCATATCCGCAAGTAGAACCATCAGCAGAACCATGAGGAGAGGACAGCTGAATCCCTGTTGACTTTGGAGCCTGCTCAGTTGTAGTATTCGTTATTCGTATCAGGTCTTCAGGGGTTGCATTTTCCATTCTCACGGAATCTGTAAAACTTCTGATACTTTAATGTGGAGGTTAAAATGCGAAAGATTCTTGCTGTTCTTAGTATTGCTGGTCTTGTCTTTATGGCATGCGGAGGCGGTGCCAGCAGTCCAGAGGATGCCGTAAATGGTATGTTTGATGCCATGAAATCCGGGGATATAGATGCCATGGCGCAGTATCTACCGGAAGATGAGCGGTCAGAAATAACCGAGATGTCGGATGAAGAAAAAGAGATGGTACAGGGCATGATGGCCATGACGTCCGCAATCGAATACGAGATCAAGGGTACTGTAATTGACGGCGAAACCGCAGTAGTAACTGTCGAGGTTACCTTCATGGGTAATACCGATGAGCAGGAAATGGACCTTATGCTGGAGAACGGCAGCTGAGTGATAGTCGGCGGTGCAATGTTCTAGACAGTATCTGCAGGATGATTGAAAGGAGCCTCGCAAGGGGCTCCTTTTTTACAGGCTCTATCTATATTACAGGCTGCCGTATCCGAACACGGTCACTGAAAGGATTGGGGAAGGATTTTAACGACAGTGCTCCTTCGATCATTGAAGATTCTTCCTCTTCAACAGTAAGCCAGTAATATACCCCACCACCTCCGAAGGCTCCCATATCGTTACGCACCAGACCCATTGCAGGCCAGAGGGCATAACCCGGATTGAAGGGATCCTCGGGATCGTTGTACTCCCAGTCTGGATTACCTGCATCTATGCATGGAGAACCATAGGAAAGATGATAATCACCAAGAGGCCCCGTCTCAAACTGAG
>DAOWFD010000164.1 GCA_030638185.1 Candidatus Aegiribacteria sp. | reverse complement strand
GTGTAAGAATCATCCAGAGACGGTCGCGGGAAAACTCCCGCAGATCCTTGAGAACTATGGCCACCATAATCGCCAGCCTGGATGATTCGCTTCTCACACGTTCAGTCCCCTGCCTGTGATCTCTATGAAAATATCCTCAAGAGTTGCCTCTTCCGTATGTATGGTCATGACATTATCTGAATTAATCAGTTCCTTGATTCTATCGCCTGCATCTGCTGCTGCAAGTTCAATGGTTTCCTCACGAACATGGCTGCCGCTTCCAAGGCGGACTTTCACTGATCTTTTTCCATATTTCATTTTCAGGTTGTCAGGTGTATCCACTACATACAGTTTTCCCTCGTTCAGGAATGCAACCCTGTCCGAGAGTTCATCAGCCTCCCACATGTCGTGTGTAGTGAGGAGAACAGCGGCTCCCCGCTCCGCCTGTTCCCTGATGATATTGCGAATGGTCCGGCTGGACACCGGATCAAGACCGTTAGTGGGCTCGTCCAGGAAAAGCACATCCGGACGGTTTATGATCGCCCTGGCCATCATAAGCCTTTGGCGCATGCCCTTTGAATACTTGCTCACCCTGTCGTCACCTCTGTCAGCAAGATCCACTCTTCGGAGAAGGGCATCTGCGTCAAAATTCTTTAGACCGAAGAGCCTGGAAAAGAACTTGAGATTCTCCCTTCCCGTCATGTTCAGGTAGAGATTCTTTTCCTCAAAGCAGACTCCTATCCTGGCCTGCACTTCAGGATTATCAAGGGATATTTCCATACCCAGTAAATGAATTGAGCCGGTATCCGGAGTAAGCTGACCTGTTAGCATTTTAATTGTTGTTGATTTCCCGGCTCCGTTAGGACCCAGAAATCCCAGAATCTCACCCTGATCCAGATGAAAGCCGATACCTCTGACAGCCTTCAGGCTACCGTAGGAGTAACTCAGGTTTGTAGCGAGCAGTGACGGGTTCATATTTTCCTCTTCGCAAGGTGTTACAACTGCAACTGTGAATTCAGCATTTGCAGCTAATCGTAAGGGTCAGCATCCTCCACATTTGAGCACAAGGATGATCAATACAGCCATTCCGCCAAGACCCAGAAACCAGAGAAAGCCTGTGATGGAACTGCAGCAGCCACGTCCGGTGCTCTGAAGAGCCTGCTGTACGGCTTCCCCGCCTTCCTCTACTGAGTATTCCTCTACTACCTCCACCCCTTCTTCGCGGATCTTGGGGCCGGGGTCATGTGGTGGTTTTACGAAGCGCTCCTTCTGTTCCTCCGCTCTGTAAGTTTTTCCTGATTTTCCCAAGGAAGCACTTTTCGCATGTTTCTTGGAAAAAAAGGTTTTTCCCTTTCCAGGTGTTTTCTTTTTTCTTGCCGACGATTTCCCCGAAAAGATACTGTTCCCGGAACTGCTCCGAGATCTCCGCGCTGAACCTGACTTACGCATTTTCTTCAAATCCTACCTCCATTGTAAACATTCTAGATAAACATATTCGAAAGCAGTTTGCAGACAAGACGCATTTATGATGAAATGAAATTATCGAGCCAGGGGAAAGGTTGCCTTTCAATAGTTAAACTCTGACTGAACCTTTGCCCGGAAACTTCAATTAGTGCGGGGACTAGAGTGGAAACAACCTCGACGGGGGGATGTCGAAAAATCGGTGTATGAAACTATTAACAACATTGCTGCATAACTGATATTCTATTCTTCAGAAGTATTTTAAATGAGAGGAGTAGTACTGTCTGGCAGCAGTGTTCAAGTGAATTCGACTCTTGACAATGTCATATTCGAAGTAACCTGACGGTATTGAACAGGGAGGATGTTATGAAGACGAAATGGCTCATATTGATAGCTGTTCTTACTGGAGCAGTTGCCTTCTGGGGCTGCGGTGGTTCCGGCTCTACCGGGCCATCGCCAGGGGGGACTGAACTGGAAGGTACATGGGTTTTTAACGATACTCTTTTTAGAATGACTTTCACATTCGAGGAGAGTAACTGGACCGCTGTGCAGGAGTACTGGTCTGATCAGGATACAACGTTCACCTGGAACGGTACCTTCTCGTTGAATACTACCGTTGTTCCAAAGCATATTGACCTGCTGTGCAGCAGCAGTCCCGATACTAACCAAATTGGCAAAACTTCCCTGGGTATTTATGCGCTTAATACCGCGGCTACTGCCTGCTCTCTTGCTGTCACTGATTTCGGTGACACCGTCAGACCCATAGATTTTCATAATGCTATGATTTTAACCAAGCAGTAGGTAATATGTCTGACAATGGGCTGCGTCCGCAGCCCATTTCCTTCCTGTGCGCCCGGCAGAGGGTAAAAGAAAAAAGGCGGAGCCTTCGACTCCGCCTTTCTCGCGTTTGGCCCCATTTTTAAATATCCAGCACTAATCATATATGGTAACTCATTATCTGTGAGCATAATAGACCGCATCCTCCAAGGTCGGCTTGAATTTAACCAACTTCGTGACTGCCGAGTGGCTGTTCCTGAAGTG
>DAOWFD010000380.1 GCA_030638185.1 Candidatus Aegiribacteria sp. | reverse complement strand
TTGACTGGGGAGATGAATGGTGGTTTGAACTGACGTATCAGGGCGTGAAGGACATCGATATTGATGACCCACCGAAGGTCATAGCGAAGAAAGGCGAATCGCCGCCACAGTACCCCTGATCAGGAAACAGGTCATTCAGCGAAATCCAGTATCGGTTGAAGCTTTTATAGATATTGGAAGGGAAGCAACGGTCATCTCCTCGGTCTGACACGTCAGCTATTCGAAGAGTTCTTATCTCCTCAGAAAGGCGTACACCCATCTTCCATACGGGTTATCGAACTTGATGCTTTCTCTTTCGAAGCGTTCCTGGTGCCAGCCCTCCGCCCATACGCGCATTTCTTCATATTCCTCGTTCTCCGGATCCGAGAGGATTTCGATCATGTCCATGTATCCCGGAGGACCTCCGCAGTCTTCCCTGGGGCAGGCCCTGGCGCCTCCTGTGCAGCAGGGGAACTCCTGCTCTTTTTCCCTGAAGATGTAGCCCTCAAGCATCACTGTGTGAACCCAGTCGTCTCCGTAGTCATAGTGATATCTGGCGGTTACTCCCAGATCGTTGAAGTGATCGATCACCGGGATCTCCCAGCCCGGGAACACCTCCTGAACACCACCAAACCTGTCAAACCTGCTCATAGATGCTTCCTTGCAAATCCGCTTCCGCCGGTGCTCTCCCGTGCATGACAATGTAGCTGTCGATGAAGGCCAGGTACTGGCCCTGCTTCTCTGTGAATCTATCTGCCACTCAGATCATCCCGCCTCGTACTGAAAAATGATTATGTAACTGCTACATATCTCATCACCTGAATATGTGTGTCGATTTCTCTGATACTGCTAATCAGATTTTGCTACAATTCAAGAAACTATTTCACATTTCAATCCGTATGAAACAAAAGATTCGAAACACAGATCTTCGGAAAACCTTCAGGAATACAGAAAGTGGCATGCATTATTCACCCTGCCATGGATCCCCGGGTAGTATGGAAACCAGGGATTCGAGAACCATATTCATGGCGACATCGAAATTCCAGGATAAACCGGGGCGAAGGAGCGGTTGTACATCATCACGGAAATCCGGCTGTTTACGCTTACCGGCGAGGTTCTCTTCGAATTGAGCTCTCGTTACTGCCAGACCATCTTTTGACATGTAGCGTTGAAAACAGGTGAGAAATACTTTCTTGTTAATATGTCCGGTGTTAACAGCGTGCCAGATATCAAAAAGATCTCTTCCCTTCTTTCGTTGGTATAATGCTCGGAATTTCGTGCATAGTAACTCTTCAAGCTGGTATGTTGCGATGTTCGCAGAACCTTTGAACCAGGGGTTGTTGACTTCGAACTGTGCACGTTTGACTCCAAGCTCCGTAAAGTGTTCTCGTGTATTGATCTCGATTTTAAGACGCAGCTTGAATGGAGAGGTGTTCTCAGATTTGAAACGGTACACTAAGTTGACTCGACCTTCCTTGAATTGACGCCGTGGTACTCCGAGCCACGGATCCAGTACGGAACGGGCTAAATCGAGAGTCTCGCCAATGGGCTCCGGTCGATTCTGGACAAGGTCAATGTCCTCAGAATAGCGGGCAGGCGGACTGAAGTACAGTTTGTGTAGAGCGGTACCACCCCTGAAAGTCAGGTTGCCAGCCAATTCAGGTACTCGAAACATTTCAACGATAGCACGGCTGATGACCAGGTCCTGTTCTACCTGTGCATCGAGTAGCCAGGGAGCGTGCGATCTCCATGCGGTAATGAAGTTCATGGGTATCATTGATCGGGCTCAACTTCCACATTGATAATGAGTTTCCATGTATGATTGCGCTGACTCCCTGGGATGCTGGCTGCACGTCGCAACGGTGTGTAGCTCTGAGCATTCTCTTTCACAAAAGGTCTGATTACCTTTGCCAGTTCTGGTTGATCGACCAGCTCGAGAAGATACCCCAGACGTTGCGACCAACTCACCGGAGATAGTCGCACAGCTTCGATCAGTTTGTCAGACACTATCTCTTCGGAGAGGTCATAAAGAACTGTAGCCACATTATTAAGCCCGCCCGCGTGCCTTGGGTATCCGACGAGTTCCAGTGCGGTTACTTCGGGGGTAGAGTAATTAAGTACTCCACATGGTGTATTGAAAGAGGTCAAGGGCATTTTTTCAAGATCTGCCCGGGCAATGAAATCAACAAGTACTAATCCGCATCTGATGCTACGGCGGTTTTTGCGTAACATGACTTGAGAGATTTGTGGTCGCTGATGGGCTGCACCATATCTTTCAGCTGCGCTCAGAAGAGTCATATAGTAGGGCTCACCCAGAACATGCATAAGCTGGTCAATAAACTGCTCGGCAGGTAAGCAACCGAGGCGCATATACATGGGCGGTACTATGACATGAAAACTACGAAAGGGTTCCGCAATCAGCCCCTGCTTTTTCAATCGGTACAGTTGAGCGCGCACGGCATCAACATTTCCGCCAATAGCTTCAACAGCTTCAGCAGTTGTAAAATGGTGCCGACCTTTCGATACCAGATCCTGAATATATTTGCGAGCGTGCATTTAGTGTAGTATTTCTAAATGCAGCATTGTATATCTATCCCGAATTGTTTCATCCTGATATACCTTCCGTTACAATTCTTGCCAAAGATAATGATATGTGTAAGATTCCGCAAGCATTGTAATCGTATTGAGCTTCGGAAATTCTGCTCTAAAGTGTCCACTCAGATCATCCCGCTTCCGTTTCAGCTCGATTCACAATAGAAGTCCGCAGAAATGAAATCCGGACAAACAGTCACCACTCAAACCTGACGGTTCCAGAAGATATATGATCCCATCCAATTATCCCCGACTCAGACACTCTTAAACCCCTGTATCCGGCTATAGCTTGAAGAGTAGTCTCAACACTGGTTATAAATGATCCCTCCCTCACAAACGGTAATAAGCCTCGTTACTGTTTTCGAGCTTGAGCCCTGGAAGATCCTTCCAGAGCACATCATGTTCGGAGTACGGTTATCTGATGACGGTATCAACTGTTGCCAGGTATCAAATTCCTGCAGATTGAGAATTTAATCTACAATTAGCGCAATTGTACTATCCTCAGATCAATTCAAAGCCGACAATCAGCGCTATCTAACGGCTGACAGCCGTAGGATAATAAGGAAATATTTAATAACCGAGAGCACGTGTATATATTTCACAATTACTACCGTTAGTCAAAGATTATCATTAATGCAAGGGTTGTGTGCATCATTATCATTCAATATACTTGTTTATCAGAAATTGCGTGAATAGTGACTAGAATTCATGAAAGGTGATTGATATTCATGAAAAGCACCAACACGGTGAGTTTTCCCGGACCTGTGAAAACTCTCATGAACAGGTGGCTTCCCGAGGAAGCTACTCCGGTGGGTTATGCAGCTCTTATTCAAACTTTCGATCTTATGGTACCCGTGCCACGGACGCTCAGTGCGATCAGCACCAGACACAGAAAGTACATCCGTGACTGCTGGCGAATTTTCACTCCTCGCCATATGCCGCGGCCTACACTCAGAGGCCACCTGACTTTCGCTCTCAGGTACGAGGGACTGGATCTTGCTTTGCTGAAAAGGCTTTTCCTGAAGACCGGCCCCTCACCCTTCCTGCAGATGGTCAGGGAAACCCCTACGGGCAGCTATACCAGGCGACTCTGGTTTCTGTACGAATGGCTTCTAGGAGAGCTGTTGGATCTTCCTGATTCCGAATCGAAGGGGGGGACTTACATTCCTGTGGTGGACCCGGCTTTCCAGTACGCTGTCCCGGGTCAGACCTCCACAAGGCACCGTGTACGGAACAACCTGCCGGGATCGCGCGAGTTCTGTCCACTGGTTTTCCGGACGGAACTGCTTGAACGTTATTACAAAGCCGATCTGACGGCAAGAGCCATGGAGGTGATCGGAGAAATCCCAGACGATATTTTGACCAGAGCAGCTGCATTCCTGCTTCTGGACGATTCCAGAGCCAGCTTCGAGATAGAGGGGGAGCGGGCGTCACATAGCCGCATCCAGCGATGGGGACAAGCCATAGGTGAGTCCGGCAGGATGGCCCTGAGCCTGGAAGAGCTTCTTAGACTGCAGCAGATAGTAATAGGCGACTTTCGTTTCATGAGGAAGGGTCTCAGGGAAGAAGGGGGTTTTGTAGGACAGCATGAACGTCGCTCAGGAAAGCCTCTGCCGGTTCACATCAGCGCCCCGCCTGAGTACCTTGATTCCCTCGTGGACGGGTTGATAACTTTCGATAGGGAGTATGCTCTGGAGCTGGATCCTGTGGTGGCTGCATCTGTGTTATCCTTCGGGTTCGTATATATCCACCCGTTCGAGGATGGAAACGGTCGGATCCACAGACTTCTGATGCATCATGAAATTACCCGCGGAGGGTTCAATCCTCCTGAGCTGCCCTTCCCGGTATCCGCAGCTATCCTGGAGAGGATTCAGGATTACCATTGTGCACTCGAGAGCTACTCCACCCGTCTGCTTCCGATGATACTGTGGGAGTCTACGCCAAAAGGCAACGTAAAGGTACTCAATGATACAGCTGACTTCTACCGCTATTTCGACGCGACAGTACAGAGTGAATTTCTGTACATGTGTGTGGAGCAGACCATAGAAACCATCCTTCCCCGGGAAGTGAGTTTCCTTCAATACTACGACAGGTTCCAGAAGGGTATGAGCGAGATAGTGGAAATGCCCTTCAGCAAGATCGATCTGCTCCACAGATTCCTGCATCAGAACAGGGGCAAACTATCCTCAAGGGCAAAAACCGGGGAGTTCACCGCGCTTACAGAAGATGAGGCCGAAGAGATCGAAAGCCTTTATAAAAGTTGCTTCGAAAAAGGCAACTGACTATCGGGAAGAATCACCTGTTCCGGTTGGGATTCCCGCCATCCGGGAACATGTCCTCCAGCGAAACCAGGACTATCCTTGTCCTTTCCTCCGCCAATCTCATCATATACTCCGAGAAACCCGCCGCAGAGAAATAAACAAACCAGCCATGCAGGGCCCGGTTACCCCAGCTTTGTCCTGAAGCCGCAAGATCCTCCAAGTTTCGCTTCAGCTGGAAATGAACATCGGGATTGACAGGTGATGAGGACCATTTGACCTCTCCAGTAAACATTTCACCGCTGTCAAATTCGCCAACGATGTCCAGTTCAATTGAACGCCGATTTCTGTCCGTTCCCTCCCAGCGGCTGCAGGTAGATACCACCGGGAGTTCCAGTTCAGCATTGAATCGGAGAAGGGTCCGTCTGACGGTATTCTCAAAGACAGGACCCATATAAGTATCCAGAAATGGTTCTATTGAAGTTTCCCAGACGCTGTCTATCATGTTCCTTTCGAGTCTGCTTCTGTTCGGTTCTATGAAACGGTGCCAGAAGAGCAAGGCGTTATCTCCTATTCTGTACCTCCAGGGAGATTTTGGACCAGCTCCATAGTTGCGTTCTCTGTGGATGATATCCAGATTTTCCATCACTTCGAGGATTCTCCTGACTACATAGGCCCGGTTCTGTAGTCCGGCACAAGACGCTATTTCACTCAGCTCACGACGGCCAGCTGCTACAGCCCGCAGAACCGCGTCATATTCCGCCGTATTACGTATACCTTTTTCTCCGGCTATGAGGTTCTGCAGCTGGACATGAACCTCACCCCTGGTTGACAGCAGTATCCTGCAGAGCGATTCACGAAAGCCCTCATCACGCTTTACAGCGGAAAGGTACCTGGGTAATCCTCCCAGCACCCCGTAGAAGTACATGGCTTCCCGAAGCCCCAGCCAGGGCAACATCCGTGACGAATCAAAGTAATCAAAGGGACGCAGCATGGATGACCACGAAAGTCTGCCGAACAGGGGAGAATCTCCAGCCTGCAGGGCTTCCATTGTTGCCACCTCAGAACCGCATAGAACCAGAAGCATGGACGAATCAGTCATTTCCCTGTCCCAGATAGCCGTAAGCTGAGAGATAACATCGTCCTTATGCCCCAGCAGGTATTGGAATTCGTCAAGTATGAAAACCAGTTGATCGCCCTGATTTGTACGGGTCATCAATCTGAATACAGCTCTCCAGGTAGGATAGTCTTCGGGAAGTATTTCCACACCAGCCCATTGCGCCAGTTCACTCAAAAGGTCTTTACGGTTGGTTTCAGGAGTTGTGTCAGCAGCCAGGAAGTAGAAAGGATTTTCCCAGATCCTTCCCAGAAGATAAGTTTTCCCAACCCTTCGTCGTCCGTAAAGAAGCGCCATTGCCGGTTCCTTCGATTGGGACAGAGCTCTTAACTCCTCCAGCTCATTCTTCCGATCAACGAATATTTTCATAATAACCCTACCTTCATCATATTAAGACTCTAGTATAATAAGAGTATAGTGTAAATAGACTATAGTGTTAATAGACGAGACGCTTTCTCAGATATTTAGCGGTTATAGTAACTTTTCAAGCTTTTCGCCTGTAGACAAAGCAGAAATTACACACAAGTCAACCATCTTTTGTGTAAATGTACACATATATCAGACGACTTTTGTGAATACCATACACTTTCGATGGAGTGGTAATGGCTTCTCCTGAAGATGGTCTGTAACCGTCTGCCAGTAGAAGTGTCTGAGCAACCACAAGCATGGCCTCGAGTAAATATTTCATAAGACTCACGCGGAATACTGTCATTAAATCGAAGATGCTCTGGACTGAAGAGCTACTATTTTACGGCAAGATCGTACACTAGGTGGCACCACTTTCTGGCAGAATCAAACACTTATTGACTTTTCTGCTCATTAGAATAATTGCAACTTGTCCGGTATCGCAATCAGTTTTCTCACTATTAAACCTCATTCGCAAACACAATCATCACCGGCGCATTTGCTCATCCGCTACTTGTGGTCTACGAATCCTGATGAGTACCATTCCGATAATCCTTTTGATATGTGTTGGCTCCTGTACAGAAGCGCAGCTCATAATGAACCTGCAGGTCAGTAATAAACATCATAGAATCTGCCAACCTTGTTTACAAGGTGATCGGGACCAGCTTCGGTAGAGAGAAACAGAACATAGTCATAAATATGGTAGCTGTCGTAGACATCATCTATCAGGAGGTCTATCCTGCCATCCCGATCCAGATCTCCCGCCCAGACAATAGCGATATGATTTTCGAAGTCCTCTTCACCCGGATAGGTATCGGTGATATGCTGGCAAAGCTCACAGCTTTCAAGGAACAGCCCCTCTTCGGTTGTGAAAAGCCTGGCCTCCACCATTCCCTCAACATCGATAGAGATGGACGTGTCAGAGTTCAGAGGTACGTACTCATGTATGGCAGTCGGCACCGGTCCAGCGGTGAAAACCGGCATGGAAGAGGATAGGATGAACAATGGCTCCTGTGTCTCACCGGTGAACTCCAGTATCCATCCTGCGGGACGATCTCCTTCATACACGATTATGTCTTCCAGAATAAGCTCAAAATCAACAGGTCTGAGCATACACCCGCAGCCAGAATCAAAAAGTCCGAACCAGTCATCTTCAGCATTAATGTCTTCATCGTACACGATTGTGGACGGAAACATCCTGTACTCGATGGGCTCGATCTCATGGGTTTCCCCAAGAAGCACCAGACAAAATAAAGCTATCATTCCAACCCCTCCTCAAATTACTTAAACAACTATCAGCCCAAGAAGGAATTTCCAGGCAGGGACCACTTGAATTACACCGGCTGTTGTTCTAATTGTGCCAGTATCATTCAGCGTTACAATTGTACCGGTTGTCAGGTTCTGTTCTTTCATGGCTGTGGTAAGAGCTTTGACTTCACGTTTTCTTGTGATTGGGTCTTCAAGAGATTCACTTACCTGTATGAACTTCCTGGAGTGCTCAGGTATCTGCACAATGAAATCAACCTCAAGGCGGTTCTTCGTTCTGTAGTAGAAGATCGATTCTGTTGTTCGTCGGATGGAGGTAAAGATGAGATTCTCAAGCAGATGTCCACTGTTAATAAGCACTCCGGAGGCGGTTGAGGTAACCATGGCATGATCAATACAATAGATCTTCTTGGGGTTTGCATTGCTGCGAGAGAGGGAAGCATCAAACAGTCTCACTGTGAAAAAGAAGTATGAGTCTTCAAACCAGTTGAGGTAATCGGCAACGGAATGTTTGGGTACTTTATGCCCTTGAAACTTCAAGAAACCGTAGAGTTTGTTCAGTGAGTAAAGAGAAGCTGTGTTATCTATAAGCCTGTGTGCGAGATCCAGGACAGCCCTCGGGTGGGAAATATCGTAGCGCTCAATAAGGTCTCTGAACAGAACTGCATGCAGATACTCCTGGTGTATTTTTACTCTCAATCGAGAGCTTAGTCCAGCTACTTCAGGAAACCCTCCGCATTGCCGGTACTCATCAAAAACATTCTGTATAAGAAGCCTCTTCTTTGTAGAGAAGTGCTCCTCTAAATAAATTTCCCTGTAGATGAGAAACTCTTCAAAAGAGAACGGGAACAGTTCCCAGGACAGTGACCGGCCCCGCATGCCCGAAGCAATTTCCTTTGAAAGCATTCTTGCTGAGGAGCCGGTTATATACACTTCGCACTTTTCAGTGCGGAGAATGCGGTCAATAAACGATTCCCAGCCTTCGACCAGCTGGATTTCATCAAAGAAGCAGTAAACAGTTTCAACATTCTTCTTGTCAGGGAAAAGCGAATAGTACGCTTCAAACACAAGGTACAGATTCTCTTCAGTGAGGTTGCAGAGGCGATCGTCGAAGAAGTTGATGTAGAGGATGTTCTGGGCGGAGGTTCCTTTGTCCATAAGTTGTTCAATCAACTGCAGCATATAGGTGGATTTACCGCAACGGCGAACTCCCATACAAATAGTTGCCTTCCCGGGAATTGATTCAATGTTAATTAGTCGGGGAACGCCTGTGTCAACACTGAAATCCTGGGAATCTAGAATAATTTCCCTGATCTTGTCCAGCATTACTATGATCTTACTAGCCTTAATAACATAAAGCTGAGCCTGGACCTTTGAAAGATGCTCAAAAGAAACCATACCAGGGATTGTTTTTGTCTCATCATAATAAAGCATCGCTGCAAGCTGATCCGCAATCGATGTTGATGGACCTTGCTCTTCGATCGGCGGCGGCGAAGGCTCTCCTCCTGTTACCGGAAGCTCACATTTCG
>DAOWFD010000129.1 GCA_030638185.1 Candidatus Aegiribacteria sp. | reverse complement strand
AGTACTATCCACTGAGCCTTGATGTTGACATTTCAGGAACGGAGGATACCATCATCCAGTGTGAAGCATCTGTGAGCTCTCCCGGCAAGTTCAATACTGTGTGTTGCAATGATAAAAGCCTGGTTTCTTCTTTCCGCCAGCTTGAACATGAGATCTTCAACGTTTCTGCTATTGGCGGAATCAAGGTTTCCCGTCGGCTCATCAGCCAGCACGACAGAAGGTGATAGTATCAATGCTCTTGCCACTGCAGCCCTCTGTCGCTCTCCTCCCGAAGATTCCGAAGGGAAGTGCTGTCCTCTGCCGGACAGACCGACTTCCTTCAGGAGCATCGCTGCCGAATCAAGGGCTTCCTTCCTCGAGTTTCCAGCCAGCATTGATGGCATCGCCACATTCTCCAGCATTGTAAACTCATCCAGAAGGTGATGAAACTGAAATATAAACCCCAGTTCACCGTTCCGAATTTTTGCCCTTCTGGATTCACTCACTGACCATACATCCATGGAGCGGACGGATACGGTACCTCTGTCAGGTGGATCAAGCACTCCGCAAACATGCAGAAAAGTGCTTTTGCCCGAACCGCTCGGTCCAACGATCGATACGACTTCTCCCTCTGAGATTTCGATGCAGGCACCCCTTATTATCGAAAGAAAAGTGGCACCGTTTCCGTATGATTTCCATATATCAACTGCGGACAGAACAGGATTTTTACTCATATCTTACCGCCTCTGATGGTGATATTTTTATGGCATGTAGAGCGGGGAATAGAGAGGCAATAAAGCATACCGTGACAGTTACGAACCCTATACTCAGGATAAGCAGCGGCTGTACTTTACCTGAAAGCACATCAATCCAGTATACACTGCTTTCAAGCCTGATAGGGAAGAAATTGTTTATCACGGTAATAACAAACACAGCAAAGATACTTCCCGCCAGTGCGCCACTCAGGCCTATAATGCCACCCTGCATCAATCCTGTGGATACTATCATGTTAGGAGACGCTCCCATTGATCTAAGAACTCCTGTGTCCCTCCTGTGCTCAATAGCGATCATGTTAAGAGCACTGAGAAGATTCAGCATAGCTACAACACTTATCAGCGCCAGTACAATGGTCATTCCCGTCTTTTCCAACCCCAGTGCTGCGAAAAGATTTCGATGAGTAGAAATAAAAGCACTGCAGACCATGTATTCGCTTTCTCCCGCAATATACGACTCTCTCAGAGTAGCAGATATGCTCTCAGCTTCCCTTACCGGATCCGCTTCCTGCACCAGGCCTACGCTTAGCGAGGTTGCCGAAATCGGATCTCTGAAGAGAAGGGAAGCGGTTGTCAGGTCTGTAATTATTATTGCTGAATTGTACTCATCAATCCCGAAATCCGTTACGGCACTTACAGGAACAGAAACAATCGTATCAACAAGCAGTCTGCCCATGGCTGAAAATTGCGTAGCATCAGTAGAAGCAAGCCTGATGGTATCTCCCGCGGAAACACCAAGTCTTTCGGAAAGCGCCACGCCCAGGACAGCACCCTGTCCGGATATGTTCAGATCACTCAGTCTCTCTCCGTATACCAGGAAGGGTTCAACATCCCAGTTCACTCCCCTTACACGGACTCCGGCAACGTCTCCGCTGTTTCCGGCAACGACTACCGTTTTCTCAAGCACAGGTGAAACGGATGTGATACTCTCCGACATCGCGGCCAGACTTTCCGCAAAGCGAATATCGTCCGGCTCAAGCGGATAACCGCCGGGAATCCTTATCTCCATAGGGGGATGAATGGAGGACAGCTGATTCAGTATGGATTCCGAAAAACCGTCCATGAAAGAATTCAGTATTACGAGTGCTGCAACTCCAATGGCGATTCCCGCAATGGATAGAGAAGATACAGTCCTTACGAAGCCCGAGTTGGATCTGCTGAATATCTGTCGCCACGCAATACGGATAACAAGTGAGAACTTCACTGTTCATTCCGTCTTAAATGCGGAAAAAGAATGGTATCCCTTATTTTTCCCGTATCCGTCAATATCATCACAATACGGTCAACGCCTATTCCCATTCCACCTGTAGGAGGTATACCGGTTTCCAGGGCGTACAGGAAATCCTCATCAAGCTCGCCCTTCCTGTGCAAGCTGGCTTCGGCCTGTTCTTTCAGAATCCTCCTCTGAAGAATGGGGTTGTTCTGCTCGCTGAAAGCGTTAGCAAGTTCAAGCCCCGCAAGAAATACTTCGAACCTCTCGGTCACACCCGGACTGTCAGTTTTATGCTTTGCAAGTGGAGAAAGCTCTTCAGGATAGTCGATCACGAAGGTCGGCTGTTGGATCCTGTGGGCAACGTAATGATCGAAAAGTTTATCAAGCATTGTTATACGGTCATTCGCCTGAGTGACAATACCCTTTTCATCCATAAGCTTACTGAGATCCTCAGCATTCCAGGAGAAAAGGTCCTCACCGCTTGCATCCCGAAGGGAATCCATGAAACCTATCCTCCTGAACGGAGGAGTCAGATCAAACTCGGTTCCCTGGTACACAATACTGTCACTGTGACCGGCAGCATTGGCTGCTGCGCAGATCATATCCTCGAATCTCTCCATCATTACACTGTAATCCGCATAGGCTTCGTACAGTTCAAGCTGAGTGAACTCGGGGCTGTGTGTCCTGTCCACCCCCTCATTCCTGAAATCCTTTCCCAGCTCGTACACCCTGTCTATCCCGCCGGCTATAAGCCGTTTGAGGTATAGCTCAGTGGCTATTCTGAGATAGAACTGCTGGTTCATGCTTCCGTACATGGTTTCAAAGGGCTCTGCCGCCGCACCTCCGTACAATGGCTGAAGTACAGGTGTTTCGACTTCCAGAAATCCGTTGGAATCAAGGTATGACCTTAGAGCGGATATGATTCTGCTCCGCGTTACGAATCTGTTGAGTGAATCCGGATTCACCTGAAGGTCCACGCACCTGTGGCGGTAAAGAAAGTCCCTGTCGGTGACTTCATCATGTGCTACGCCCCGGGCATCCACTTTGACAACAGGGAGCTGCCTCAGGCTTTTGCAGAGTAGTTCCAGCTCCTCACATCTGAGAGTCAGCTCTCCCATCCTGGTGGTAAAAACGGATCCCTTCACCTGAACGATATCTCCGAGATCGAGAAGACCAAGTACAGACCAGTCTTTGTCGCTCAGTATCTTCTTGCCGAAATATAGCTGGATCGATCCTGTTCCATCCCGCAGGTCCGCAAATACCGTCTTTCCATGCTCCCGTTTCCCAGTTAACCTCCCCGATGCGATTACGCTGTCTTCGGTTTCGCCTGCATCCCTTATCTTATTAATCGGTTTGGATTCAAGGCATCTTGCAGGATAAGGATCAATACCAAGCTCTTCCTTCAGATGAAGGAGTTTTTCCTCTCTTACCGAGTTCTTCTCATCACTCATTGCTGACTGCTCTTTCTCAGATATTCCTCAATGAATTCCTGGATTTCGCCGGAAAGGAAATCATCAATACTGGACGTTTCGATTCCGGTTCGGTGATCCTTTACCATTCTGTATGGATGCATAACATACGATCTTATCTGATTACCCCACGATACATCCTTCTTTGTTTTCTCCAGCTTGGCCTTCTCCTCCCGCCTTTTCTCCTCTTCGAGCTCATAAAGCCTTGCCCTCAGGATTCTCCTGGCTACTTCCCTGTTCCGGTGCTGAGATCGCTGATTCTGGCATGTAACCGCAATTCCGGTTGGAATATGAGTCATTCTCACAGCTGAATCTGTTTTATTAACATGCTGACCGCCCGCCCCGCTGGCCCTGAAAGTATCGACCCTGATGTCATCATCGCAGAGATCGACTTCAATTTCTTCCTCGATGTCCGGCAAAGGAAACACCGAAGCAAAACTTGTATGCCTCCTGTGGTTCTGGTCGAAGGGTGATTTCCTGACAAGGCGATGAATACCGCCTTCAGCTCTGAGGTACCCGTAGGCCCAGGGACCTTTAATCGACATAGTAGCTTCTCTGATACCACCCTCCGCACCGCCTTCACTTAAGCTGAGTACTTCAACATCATAGTCCTGTTTTTCAGCCCAGTGAATGTACATCTTCATCAGCATTTCAGCCCAGTCCTGGCTGTCCTGACCCCCGGCCCCGGAACGGATTGTGAGTATTGCATCGTTCCTGTCATGGGGACCTGCAAGCATCTGTATGAATTCCAGCCTGTCCAGCTTTCTGTTAACTGCTGAGAGATTGGCCGCGCTCTCATTCAGAAGTTCTTCATCGAAACCGCTTTGTAACAGTTCTAAAGCGATGTTTACGTTATCGAGCTTACTTTCTACTTCACGAATAGGATCAAGCCATGCCTGAACCTGTTTGCTCTCCTCAATGGTCTTCATCGCACTTTCCCTGCTGTCCCAGAAGCCCGGTTCAGCCATTACCCCGTTGAGTTTCCTCTCATTCTCTACAAGTCCTGCGAAGTCAAAGACCCTCCTTTAGTCTTGTAATCCTGTTGAATGTCCTTGAATAGCCATTTTGAGTCTCTTCCAGATTCACTGTTTCTCACCTTTCAGGTCAATATCATCGTTTATCTACAATCGAGGAAATATAAGACTTTACGAGATGAATACCTAAGGTTGACCCGAGGGCAACACCGAATTATTCTGGAGCCCTGTTTGGGAGGTCAGATGTTTTCAGATATAACAGGTTTCCTGCTGGAGCTGCGTGAAGCTTTCAGCCATCATATCGTATTCGGAGTAGGGATTCTTCTCATGGGGAGCTATTTCATGGGAAGGTTTGCAGAAAAAGTTCGGCTTCCGGCCATCACCGGTTTCATACTTGCAGGCCTTCTGCTGGGCCCCTCATGCATCGGTCTTGTTCATGAAGACCTTGATGAGACACTTGCCACGATAACCGAGGTCGCCCTGGCCCTTATCGCCCTGGTGATAGGAAGTGAATTCAGCCTGAGGAAACTCAGAGCCATCGGCAGGCCGGTGGTCATAATTACTCTGTTCCAGCTTTTCGGTGCTTTTTTGCTTGTCACAACAGGTCTGATCATTGCGGGAATGAGGCTGGAATTCGCGGCAATTCTTGGAGCTATCGCATCGGCAACGGCACCTGCGGCAACGGTCGCGATTATCAGAGAACTCAAGGCGAGGGGGCCATTTGTGGATCACCTGTATGGAATCGTAGCGCTTGATGACGCGGGATGTGTACTTCTTTTCGCAACGATAACGGCCATTGCAGGTAATTCCCTTGGTTCAGCTACCGGTCTTGCTCATTCTGTCTTCCGTGCTGTTATTGAGATATTCTCATCACTTCTGCTCGGAGCCATCGCAGGATGGTTCCTGCATCTTCTGACTCGAAGAAGGAGAAGAGTCAACGAGATCCTTATAATATCACTGGCGGTCATACTCATTCTTTCTGCGGTCTCAAACAGTTTCCATCTCAGCGCACTTCTTGCCAGTATGGCTGCCGGCGCTGTCCTGGCGAATCTGTCAAGAAAAACCCTCCGGATCGTGAATTCTCTTGACTTAATCTCTCCTCCCCTGTACGCAGCTTTTTTTGCGATTGCCGGTACCGAACTTAATGTGGCCGTCCTGACCTCGCCTCATATCCTGCTGATGGGTGGAATCTTTGTTCTTGCCAGGGCTGCCGGGAAGGTTTTGGGGGTACATATCGGAGCAACTGCAGCCAGTTCGGACCCTCTGATAAAAAAGTATCTTGGATATGGAATGCTTCCACAGGCCGGGGTAGCCATAGGTCTTGTACTCTTTCTTGATACGATGCCGTATTTTGCACTTAATCGCTCAATCACCGCCACTCTTATCAATATTGTACTGTTCTCTGTGCTTTTTAATGAACTTACCGGACCGCCGCTTTCAAGATATGCTGTCGTCCATGGCGCTACACTTAAGTAATGATTGATATTTCAAAATGCATTTCACTTGAGGAGATCACCGGAAATTTGGATGATTCCTGAGGTTGACCCAAGGGCCTTACCGAATTATTCTGGTGCATTGGAGTCTGTCCGAGAAGTAGAACATTGGCATAAAACACACACATTCGGCTATAATGTCAACATATTTGCGTCAAATATAGTCAATATTATCCTTAAATCTGTGAACATTCTATCTCGATTGTGAGCATTTTCTACTCAATGTCTATTCTCGGACAGACTCCCAGTTTGGGAGGTCTGATGTTTTCAGATATAGCAGGTTACCTGCCGGAACTGCGTGATGCTTTCAGCAATCATATCGTATTCGGAGTCGGAATTCTTCTTGTGGGAAGCTTCTTCATGGGAAGGCTTGCAGAAAAAGTTCGGCTTCCGGCCATCACCGGTTTCATACTCGCAGGCCTTCTGCTGGGCCCCTCATGCATCGGCCTTGTTCATGAAAACCTTGATGAGACCCTTGCTTCGATAACCGAGATCGCCCTGGCCCTTATCGCCCTGGTGATCGGAAGTGAATTCAGCCTGAAGAAACTCAGAACTATCAGTAGATCGTTGGTCATCATTACTCTGTTCCAGATTTTCGTTGTTTTCATACTTGTCACAACCGGTTTGGTTATTGCGGGAATGAGGCTGGAATTCGCGGCAATTCTTGGAGCTATCGCATCGGCATCGGCACCTGCGGCAACGGTGGCAATTATCAGAGAACTCAAGGCGAAGGGACCATTTGTCGACCACTTATATGGAGAAGTGGTTCTTGGTGATGCAGGATGTGTACTTCTTTTCGCATCGATAACGGCCATTGCCGGTAATTCCCTGGGATCAGATATCGGTCTTGTCCAATCGGTCATCCATGCTATTGTTGAGATTCTCTCATCACTCGTACTCGGGGCAGCAGCAGGATGGCTTCTGCATTTTCTGACACGAAGAAGGAGAAGAACCAACGAAGTCCTGATAATACTACTCGGGGTCATACTCATTCTTTCAGCTATCTGCAACAGTTTCCATCTCAGCGCACTTTTTGCCAGTATGACCGCCGGTGCTGTAATGGCGAATCTGTCAAAGAAAACCCACCGGATCGTAAATACCCTCGACTCGATTTCTCCACCCCTGTATGCAGCTTTTTTTGCGATTGCCGGCACCGAACTGAGTATAACCGTGCTGACCTCACCTCATATCCTGCTCATGGGTGGGATTTTCGTTCTGGCCAGGGCCGCGGGAAAGGTTTTAGGAGTACATATTGGAGCAACGGTATCTCATTCGGATTCTCTATTAAAGAAGTATCTTGGGTATGGAATGCTTCCTCAGGCCGGGGTAGCCATAGGTCTTGTACTCTTTCTTGATACGATGCCATATTTTGCACTTAATCGCTCCATCACCGCCACTCTGATAAACATTGTACTGTTCTCTGTACTTGTTAATGAACTTACCGGGCCGCCGCTTTCAAGATACTCTGTGGTACGCGGCGCGAAACTGGAGTAATAATGGATATTTCAAAATACCTGCCACTGGAATCCTGCACAATCGATCTTGCGGGAAAAACAAAAGAAGAGGTTATCAGAAGCCTTGCAGGGCTTATCGCAGAATCCCCGAACGCTGTCGGAACCGATCGGGAAGACATCGAGCGGGGTCTCCTGGAAAGAGAAACAATGGGATCTACAGGTTTCGGCAAGGGAATCGCGATTCCGCACTGCAAAGTGGAGAGAATGAAGGATTTTGTGCTTGCCCTGGGTGTTTCAACCGGAGGTGTGGCCTTCGATGCCATGGACAACAGAAGTGTGCACGTATTCTGTGCCATAGTAGGCCCGCCAGAAGAGCCGAAGATGCATCTGAGGCTGCTTGCGGCGGCCAGCAGAGTACTTGGCGCCGGTAAATCCAGATACGAGATGCTGAGCAGTTCAACCTCTTACGCCCTCAGGGAAGCCTTCCTTTATCACGCTGCTCCAGCAACTGCCCTCGATTCCAGCAAGGACAGAACCTTTAACAGGCTTTTAATTGTAGTAGTTCAGGAAGAGGAGATCTATAGTGATATAATCGAACTCTTTCTGGAAATGGGCCTCCCCGGAGCCATAACCCATGAAGGAAGCCTAATGGGGCAGATCCTTTCGGGAGCACCTGTATTTGCGGGGTTTCTTGATGTACTCGGCAGTTCCAAGCCTGAACCCAGGACTATTCTCGCACTCGTCCCAGGTGATACTCTTGACGAAATAATAACTTCAATCGAGGAGATCACCGGAGATTTGGACAATCACCTGGGAGCCTGCATTATTGTACTGTCGCCGGACATAGTAAGAGGATCGCTGGAAACTTTATAAATCCAGTTTAAAACTGATAAGGAGCTGAATCATGACTGATTTGTCGCAAAAAATGGATAACCTTTTCGGAAGAATACGGGAGAACAATCTATGGAGACAGAGGAGATGCGTGAATCTCATTCCCTCCGAGAATACTCCCAGCCCTCTTGTTAAGATCTGCGAAATATGCGATCCTGCCGGCAGATATGCCGAGCATAAAAGGATGAAGGGCAGGGACGTATATTTCTATCACGGAACCGATTTCATCAGAAGAATAGAGGAAGAGGTCGGAGAAGCGATAAAGGAGTATTTCCAGTGTTCGGAAGTTGAATTACGAACTATAAGCGGACAGATGGCAAACGAGGTCATATTCGAAGGAATGACCAAATTCGTCAACAGGTCCACTCCAGATGGTACCTTCAGAAAACTACGTGCCGTCATGAACAACGATCTGAAGCTGGGAGGGCATTTGTCCAGCCAGCCATTCGGAGCGCTTTTTAATTTCGTCGATATTAATCCTGAAACGGGCAAGGAGAACTGCGTCAACTTCCCGGTAATGGAAAGTAATCCGTACAGAATGGACGTACCGAAGATGCTGGAAACGGTACGCCGGGTCCGTCCGGAGCTTGTTATCTTCGGTAAAAGCATGTTCCTTTATCCTGAGCCGGTCAAAGAACTGGCTGATGAGGTGGCCGACTGGGAAGACAGACCGGTTATCATGTACGATATGGCACACGTTCTCGGTATTTATGGCGCATTCCAGGCTCCGCTGGCCGACGGCGCGGATGTTGTCACCGGATCCACCCACAAGACATTCTTCGGGCCGCAGCGTTGTGTAGTTGTCAGCAACATGGCAAAGAAAACTCCCCTGCGGAAATTATGGCTTGATATCACGAGCAGAGCGTTCCCGGGAAGTACCAGCAACCATCATCTTGCATCCCTTCTGGGGCTTCTTGT
>DAOWFD010000090.1 GCA_030638185.1 Candidatus Aegiribacteria sp. | reverse complement strand
GCGTTACGGACAGTAACCTGAAGCTCCGGTTCACCGGAACCACCATTCACTGAAAGAGTCGGATACCTGTTAATCTCAATATCAGCAGGGCTTACTATAAGGTCGCAGCAGTCACGAAACTTAATCCTGTCACCGATGTCTACTGCCGGATCTCCAAGGAGGTTAAACTGCGCAAGTTCATCCTTCCAATTTCCAAGGTCCCAGAAATAATTGAGATATTCCAGTCTGCCGCTTTGAACAGCATCTCCTGCTTGAGTGATTCCATCGCAGTATAAAGCTTCAAGAATTCCCCTGCCGTAGAAATCATAGTAGCCTGTTCCTGAAGAGTTACTCCCTGCGAAAACTGAAATTGCGCCACAATTCGTGTTCTTGATAAAATCTTCTGCCATACAGTCCGACTGAAAATCGTAGGGTGGATTTGCTTCGTAATTATAGCAAAGATCCTGGTATACATTCAGATAATCGTGTTCATCCTCAGTATGATTGAATGTTCCAGCACCGCAGCAGAGCATCAGCAGAAAGGGATGCCAGTGCCCCTCAACAGGATCAAGAGCAAGTACATCATCATCGTCAAAGGTAGAGTCCCGCGCACCAAGGCCTTCAATTCTCCAGTCCAAGCCGGCGGAAAACATGTGAAAATCTCCATGATCGGTATAGAAAGCAACTTGTGAACCTCTTTCGAAGACTGTCTCACAAGCCAGTATCCATTCAGCGCTGGTCATTTTACTACCATCGGGATTGGGGGGAAATACATCCCACGTGTTCCTACCGTCACCGCAGTAGTAGTTGTCCCATTCGTATCCAAGCCACTGCCTGAATGTATCGGTCCATTTGAAGGAGGGATACCAATCGTCCTTTCCATTAGTCGGAGAACCATCTGCATCAGTACCTGCAAGCCTCGTTATGTATCTCCTGAAAGCAGGACCGGGAAGCTCATCTTCAGATTCGTATTCAACGATGAGATCAAACATGTCCTGAAGATTGTCAGTATCTCTTACTGGAAGTCTTCCTACGATCATATCCGGAAATGCTGATATTGTCTCGCGGGAATCACCAAAACAGACGTACCATTCGTCATTGGCAAACCCATGGTTCCCTGATTCCTTTGATGGAAAGAACCATGGGTAAACAAAACAGGAATATTCCTCATGATCACCTATAAGGAGAAGATAAACAGGTCGATCTCCCGGGCTGCCCCAGTTCCACATGGCTTCTGTGAAATTCCGGATAACATCGGGAGAAATGTGCGGTTCTCCATCGTTGAACTGGTCCCAGATATCTCCGGTTGTTGCGATAGCAACATCAAAACCGTTAAGGATTGATCTGTACTGCGCAAAATCATCGATCCATTCTCCGTCAAGTTCATCAGGTACAATTATCACGTAGTCAGGAACAACCGGGGGACCTGCCACAAGATCTTCCGGCCTGTAAACCTGACCCTCGGAGGGTAAAGAGTATGAATACGAAGGAGTGTATCCGATGAGCCTGTCACCTATCAGCTTGTCGTAGTAACCCAATCCTGCATCGTTCCATGCGGGGTCAGCACCTTCGAAGTTTGTGTAAAGCTCAATATCGCTCCATACCCTCAGGCTGTCCTCCGATGCAAGGTACTGAACCGGATATACATCAACGATCGCAACTCGCTGGTCACGGAGCCTGAACTCACCCGAAAGAACAGCCTGTACTTCAGGATACCATTCAGTGCTTGCGTAAGCGGATGAATCCTTCCTGAAAAACTCCTCAATGTGCGGAGTATTGAGGCTGTCTACAACAAGGCTGTCCAGGGGGGCCGGATATACTGGAAGACAGTCTATCTTGCTCATAAGGTTGGTTGAATAGCATAGAGTCAGGTCAGATTCATCCGGAACAGCAACAAAGCAGGTTACAACAGGCAACTCCGGGTACCCGACTTCCCCCATGGGACTGGTGCCCGGTGTTTCTGTGAATCTCAGGTAATCTATACCGTCATGTTCTACTGTATCCGCCTGAAGTCCTCTGAGTTCAACGTCAAAGCCGATGAATTCATCAAGGGTTATGTTGTGCCCTGTTACCGGTTCTGAGCCTTCGGGACAGCCTGCGCTGAACTCAAGCCATTCCGAATGGGAGGGTTTTGGGATTAGAAGGAATAGTATTAGCAGTAATTGAATTGAAATCGTTTTTGAAAGGCACATTTTACCCCCCTAAGCTAGATATAAACTGTTACTAAGGGGATCAACACCGAAGATGAAGTCGATCCCCGGTACTTTATTCGTATACTCGCAGTGGTAAATAAAGTCAAGGAGTTTGAAACGGAGCAATTGCCAGCATATTACTCTTACTACTCGAGCCTGTCACGGAGTTCGTATAGAATTTCGAGAGCTCTCCTTGGCGTCAGAGAATCCGGATCTATCTCCTTGATATGCTCCAGCACAGGATTACTCTCTTCAGCTTCAGGCTCCGGAAAATACAATTCAAGCTGGTTTTCTCCTGCGCCTCCCGTCATAAGATGTTTGCCGGCTTCAAGATCGGAAAGAACCTTTCTCGCCCTTCTCACAACCTTGGAAGGCACCCCGGCCATCGAAGCGACGTGTATGCCGTAAGATTCATCTGTGCTTCCCTCTTCGATACTGTAAAGGAATACAACTTTTCCTCCGGTATCCTTAACTTTAACATTTACGTTCCAGACTGCCGACAGAAGATTAGCTAGCGCTGTAAGCTCGTGATAGTGGGTGGCGAACAGAACAAGTGGCCTGTGTTTTTCACTGTTATGCAGATACTCCACCATAGCCCAGGCAAGTGACAATCCATCGTAAGTACTTGTTCCCCTGCCGACTTCATCCAGTATGGCAAGGCTTAGGGGGGTGCTTGAATTCAGAAGTGCAGCGGCTTCCGCCATCTCGACCAGGAATGTGGACTGACCCCTTGTAATGCGATCCTTAGAGCCTATCCTTGTGAATATCCTGTCTACCGGTGAATAAACCATCGATTCTACCGGAACGAAGGAACCTGCCTGCGCCATGATGACAAGGAGTGCCGCCTGTCGGAGATACGTTGATTTTCCCGCCATGTTTGGCCCTGTTACAAGAAGAATGCGTCTCCCCTGGTTGAGTTCGATGCTGTTAGGAACACATTCACCCTGGGGGAGTATCTCATCCAGTACAGGATGCCTGCCGTTCCTGATGGAAATCCCCGGAATATCCGACAGCTCGGGTCTTACGTAACCTCTTTTCATCGCAATCGTACTGAGCGAGGCCAGTACATCAAGCCTGGCGAGCATTCTGCCGGCATTCCTTATACCGTCTATACTCCGGGCAACTTTCTCCCTGAGATCGTGAAATAGCTCCTGCTCAATCCTTTCGATCTCTTCGAAGGCTCTGAATATCCTTGATTCAACCTCCTTCAGGTCCGGTGTTATGTAACGTTCCGCGTTAACAAGGGTCTGCTTCCTTATGTAATGTTCCGGGACTTTGCTCAGATGGCTCTTCGAGACTTCAATGTAGTATCCGAAGACCCTGTTATTTCCTATGGTCAGGTTCGGGATGCCGGTCTTCTCCCTCTCCTCGTCCCTCCTGGATCTTATCCAGTCATGACCTCCTTCATGTATGGAGCGGTATTCATCAAGATCCTTCGAAACACCTTCCCTGATAACACCGCCGTCGGTCAGTTTTGCAGGTGGCGAGTCCACAATAACCGATTCTATCAGCCTGCCCGTCTCTTCAAGAAGATCTATTGATGCCATTCCGGAGAGCATACACGAAGGCGAATCTTTAAGAATGCTGGAAATTTCAGGAAGCCTTTCAATCGTATCCGCTACTGCCCTGAGATCCCTGGGTGATGAACGAAGTGTGCCCAGTTTTCCCGCCTGGCGCTGCAGGTCCGCAGTACCATCAAGGATATCTACCAGTTCCGAAAGGGTCTCCTTCCCTTCCATGAGCCATTGCAGCGCATCGTACCTCTCGGATATTTCGTACCTGTCCCTGATAGGTGAGGACAGCCATTTGCGCCATTCTCTTGATCCAGCTGGCGTTTTTGTTTCATCGGTGATATCCGACAGTATACCGGACTCCTCCCCGGGGGATGCTTCGGTGATGTTCAGCGAACGGGCGCTCCCCCTGTCTATTATCAGGCAGTCCTCCCGCCTGTACATACCACTGAAACATAGATGGGATACATCCATCCTCTTCGTATCTCTCACGTAATTTAGAAGGGCACCAAGCGCTGACAGAGCAGGGCTGTCAGTCTCCATCCCAAGGCCTTCGAGGGCTGAAATATCGAGGATGGACTCTACGCTGGATTCAGCGGTTCCAGAATCGAACTTCCAGGGTTCCAGTTCGGTAATCTCACAACCGGCAGGCGGTTCGATCTTTTCGCCCTCAGGCAGAAGTATCTCGGAGGGTGCTTTTCTGGCGATTTCCACAGGCAGAAGATCGCTGTTCATTTCAGTGGCCTCTATTTCGCCTGTAGAGAGATCACAGAACGCGAGGCCTCCCATTCTTTTACCGATAACAGCTGAGCAGAGGAGAATTGTTCTGCGTTCATCCAGAGCCGAACCACTAACAAGCGTACCGGGGGTTATTACTTCTATCACATCACGTTTTACAAGGCCCTTCGCCTTTGCGGGATCTTCGGTCTGTTCGCATATGGCTACTCTGTAACCCGCTTTGATGAGCTTTGAAAGATAGCCGTCCAGTGCGTGGTACGGAAATCCCGCAAGAGGTATCTTCTCACCGCTCTCCCTGCTTCTGCTCCTTGCGGTAAGCGTAATTCCAAGGACTTTTGAAACGGTTTTTGCGTCTTCAAGAAACGTCTCGTAGAAATCCCCCATTCTGAAGAGTAGTATCTCGTTTCTGTGCTTATCCTTGATCTCAAGGAACTGCTGCATCATCGGTGTTTTCATGATTCCAGCAGTTCCATGGCACTCTCAGCGAGATGGAACGGCAGTATTCCCTTTCTGCAAATCTCGGTCCCCAACTGACAGGAATTTCCTCCATGCCTGTGACATGGTCTGCACTCGATGTCG